>NZ_JBVJMN010000003.1:187607-260458 GCF_055584185.1 Streptomyces sp. NPDC104202
TCTCCCCCCCCCCCCCCCCCCCCCCCCCCCCCCCCCCCCCCTCCCCCCCCCCCCCCCCCGCCCCCCCCCCCACCCCCCCCCCCGGGACGTTTCCCGGGACGTTTCCCTGACCGTGCCGGGACGGTGCCGCCGGTCCCGGGGGACGGGCGGCCTCCCCTTCCGGCCGTGTCCTACCGGCGCTTGCGGCCGCCCTCGCCGAGCAGGCCGGCCTTGCGGAGGGCGTCCGCCATCGCGCTGTTGGCCGGTGCGGGCGCGGCGGACCGGTCACGGCCACCGCCGCCCCGCTCCGCGCGGTCGCCGCGGTCACCCCGCTCGGCCCGGCGGCCGCCACCGCCCTGGCGCTGCTGCGGCGGACGGCCGGAGCGGTCGCCGCGCTCGCGCGGGGGCGTGCCGCCGGCCGCGTCCGCGCCGGGCTCGTCGTCGAGGCGCAGGGTCAGGGAGATCCGCTTGCGCGGGATGTCCACGTCCAGCACCTTCACCTTGACGACGTCGCCGGGCTTCACGACGTCGCGCGGGTCCTTGACGAAGGTCTTCGACATGGCCGAGACGTGGACCAGGCCGTCCTGGTGGACGCCGACGTCCACGAACGCCCCGAAGGCCGCCACGTTGGTGACGACGCCCTCCAGGACCATCCCGGAGGCCAGGTCGCCGATCTTCTCGACGCCGTCCTTGAAGGTGGCCGTCCGGAAGGCGGGCCGCGGGTCACGGCCGGGCTTCTCCAGCTCGCGCAGGATGTCCGTGACCGTCGGCAGGCCGAAGGTGTCGTCGACGAAGTCGTCGGCGCGGAGCGAGCGCAGGGTGCCCGTGTCGCCGATGAGCGCGGCGACCTCGCCGCCGGTGGCCTTCACCATGCGGCGCACCACGGGGTACGCCTCCGGGTGCACCGACGAGGCGTCGAGCGGGTCGTCGCCGCCCCGGATGCGCAGGAAGCCCGCGCACTGCTCGTACGCCTTCGGGCCGAGCCGGGCGACGTCCTTCAGGGCCCGGCGGGAGCGGAACGGGCCGTTGGCGTCCCGGTGCGTGACGATGTTCTCGGCGAGGCCGGCGCTGATGCCGGAGACGCGCGAGAGCAGCGGCGCGGAGGCGGTGTTGACGTCGACGCCGACGCCGTTCACACAGTCCTCGACGACGGCGTCGAGCGAGCGCGAGAGCTTCCCTTCGGCCAGGTCGTGCTGGTACTGGCCGACGCCGATGGACTTCGGGTCGATCTTCACGAGCTCGGCCAGCGGGTCCTGGAGCCGGCGCGCGATGGAGACGGCGCCGCGCAGCGACACGTCGAGCTCGGGGAGTTCCTGCGAGGCGAAGGCGGAGGCCGAGTAGACCGACGCGCCGGCCTCCGAGACCATCACCTTGGTCAGCTTCAGCTCGGGGTGCCGGGCGAGGAGTTCGCCGGCGAGCTTGTCGGTCTCCCGTGAGGCCGTGCCGTTGCCGATGGCGACCAGCTCGACCGCGTGTTCCTTCGCCAGCCGTGCGAGCCGGTCGAGCGCCTGGTCCCACCGGTTGGCCGGCACGTGGGGGTGGATCGTGTCGGTGGCGACGACCTTGCCGGTCGCGTCGACGACGGCGACCTTCACGCCCGTGCGGAAGCCGGGGTCGAGGCCGAGCGTGGCCCGGGTGCCGGCCGGCGCGGCGAGCAGCAGGTCGCGCAGGTTCGCCGCGAAGACCCGGACCGCCTCGTCCTCGGCGGCGGTGCGCAGCCGCAGCCGCAGGTCGATGCCGAGGTGGACCAGGATGCGGGTGCGCCAGGCCCAGCGGACGGTGTCCTGGAGCCACTTGTCGCCGGGGCGGCCCCGGTCGGCGACGCCGAAGCGGTGCGCGACGATCCCCTCGTACGAGGAGGGGCCCTCGGTGGGCTCCTCCGGCTCCAGGTCGAGACCGAGGACGTCCTCCTTCTCGCCGCGCAGCATGGCGAGCACCCGGTGCGAGGGCAGCGCCGTGAACGGCTCCGCGAAGTCGAAGTAGTCGGCGAACTTCGCGCCCGCCTCCTCCCGGCCGTCGCGGACCTTCGCGACGAGCCGGCCGCGGCCCCACATGCGCTCGCGCAGCTCGCCGATGAGGTCGGCGTCCTCGGAGAACGTCTCGGCGAGGATCGCCCGCGCGCCCTCCAGGGCCGCAGCGGCGTCCGCGACGCCCTTGTCGCCGTCCACGAAGGCCGCGGCGGCCGCCGTCGGCTCCACGGACGGGTCGGCGAGCAGGCCCTCGGCCAGCGGTGCCAGACCGGCCTCGCGGGCGATCTGGGCCTTGGTCCGCCGCTTCGGCTTGAAGGGCAGGTAGATGTCCTCCAGGCGGGCCTTGGTGTCGGCGGCCCGGATGCCGGCCTCGACCTCCGGCGTCAGCTTGCCCTGGTCGCGCACCGAATCGAGGATCGCCGACCGGCGGTCCTCCAGTTCGCGCAGGTAGCGCAGCCGCTCCTCGAGGGTGCGCAGCTGCGCGTCGTCGAGCATCTCGGTCGCTTCCTTGCGGTAGCGCGCGATGAACGGCACGGTCGAACCGCCGTCGAGGAGCTCGACGGCTGCCTTCACCTGTCGCTCGCGTACGCCGAGCTCCTCGGCGATCCTTGCTTCGATGGACGTCGTCACGGTGTCCCGACTCGCCTTCTCGTGCCTCAAGCTTGCGAGTGCATTCTGCCGGGTCGGTCACCCGTACGCGGCAACCGACCCGTTCCGGCGGTTCGCCGGGGCTGCCTCAGCCCTTGCCGGTGAGGTCCGCGGGGAAGGCCCCGGCGGAGGCCGCGGCGAAGAGGAAACCGCGTCCGAGCTCGGTCAGGCGCTCGACCCCGGCCGCGCCGAGGTGCGCGTAGGGGGCGGCGTCCAGCCGGTCGGTGTGCTCCTCCAGCCCGGCGCGGAGCGCGGTGCCGGACTCCGTCAGCTCGCCGTCGGCGTCGAGCACCCCGCGCCCGCGCAGCCGCTCCACGGCCGCGTCCCAGTCCTCGCGCCGCCAGCCGCGCGAGCCGAGGACCCAGCGGGGCGCCATGCCCTTGCCGGTGGCGGTGTGCGAGACGAGCGCCTCGACGGGGTCGAGACCGGCGGAGAGCAGCGCCGCGAGGTGGCCGTCGCCCCGGTGCTCGCGCAGCAGGGTGGCGGCGTGCCAGTAGGCGAGGTGGGGCTCCTCGGGCACCGGCAGGTCCGCGTGGGCGGAGTAGAGCGGCCGGGCGTGCCGGGTGCAGGCCTCCGCGGCGCGCAGCGCGAGCCCGGCGGCCTCGGCCATCTCGGGGGAGGCGACGGCGTCGTCGCCGAGCAGCCGCCGCAGGGTCGCGTCCGCGGCCCGGAGCCGGGCGTCGAGGACGGCGGCGGGGGAGGCGGTCTCCCAGACGGCGGGCAGGTGCCGGGCGAGCAGCTCGTGGCGGTAGTTGTAGAAGGCCGCGGCGACCGTGCCCGCGCCGACGGCGCCGAGGGCGGCGCTGCGGGAGGCGAGCCGCATCGCGGCCGCGTCGGTGAAGCCGAGCGCGGTGAACTCCCGGTCGAGGTCGGGCGAGAAGTAGACCGTCGAGTGCAGCGGGTTGAGGGCGTTGTGGCAGCGTCGGCCCGCGCGGGGCGGAAGTGCAGTCGTCATGCCCCCGAACGTTACCGACTGGTCGGTACGACGGGAACAGGCGTGCCCCCGTCCTCGGGCGCGGGGCGCGGATGGCAGGAAAGGTGGGTTCTCCGTCGTTGCGGACGCCGGGGCACCCGCGAAGGATGGAGCCATGACGCAGCGACCCGTCCTCGTCGTCCTCTTCGACGACGTGCAGAGCCTCGACGTCACCGGGCCCGTCGAGGTGTTCGCCGGTGCCGGCCGGGCGGCCGGCGACCCGGCCGCCTACCCGATCCGGACCGCCTCCCTGGACGGCGGCCCGGTCCGCACCCAGAGCGGCCTGCGCCTCCTGCCCGACACCGGCCTCGACGCGGCGGTCGCCGACGGCCCGCCCCACACCCTGGTCGTGCCCGGCGGCGAGGGCACCCGCGCCCCCGCCCCCGAGCTCGTCGACTGGCTGCGGACGCACGCGCCGCACGCGGAGCGGCTGGTCTCCGTCTGCACCGGGGCGCTGCTCCTCGCCGAGGCCGGCCTCCTCGACGGGCACCGGGCCACCACCCACTGGGTCGCCTGCGACCACCTCGCCCGCCGCCATCCCGCGGTCGACGTCGACCCGGACCCGATCTTCGTCCGGGACGGCCGCATCGCCACCTCCGCCGGGGTCACCGCGGGCATCGACCTGGCCCTGGCCCTGGTCGAGGAGGACCTCGGCCGGGACGTCGCCCTCACCGTCGCCCGCCACCTGGTCGTCTTCCTGCGCCGCCCCGGCAACCAGGCCCAGTTCAGCGCCCAGCTGGCCGCCCAGACCGCCCGCAGCGAGCCGCTGCGGGACCTCCAGCACTGGATCACCGAGCATCCGGAGGCGGACCTCTCCGTCGACGCGCTCGCCGCCCGCGCCCGCCTCTCGCCCCGCCACTTCGCCCGCGCCTTCCACGCGGAGACCGGCACCCCGCCCGGCCGCTACGTCGACCGCGTCCGGCTCGAACACGCCCGCCGCCTCCTGGAGGACACCTCGCGCGGAGTCGAGGAGGTCGCCCGCGCCTCCGGCTACGGCACCCCCGAGACGATGCGCCGCGCCTTCCTCAAGGCCCTGGGCACCGGCCCGGCCGAGTACCGCCGCCGCTTCCACGCGGCCCTGACCTGACCGCGCGCCCCGCAACGGCCGCCGCGAACCCACCCACCGAAAGGGAACCCCCGTGCAGATCGCCGTCCTGCTCTACGACCGCTTCACCACCCTCGACGCCGTCGGGCCCTACGAGCTGCTCGCCCGCCTCCCCGGAGCCGAGACCGTCTTCGTGGCCAAGGAGGCCGGCCCGGTCCGCAACGACCAGGGCAGCCTCGCCCTCGTCGCCGACAAGGCCCTCGCCGACGTCCCGCACCCGGACCTCGTGCTCGTCCCCGGCGGCCCGGACGCGTGGGTGGCCATGGAGGACCCGGAGATCCTGGACTGGCTGCGCACCGCCGACGCCACCAGCACCTGGACCACCTCCGTCTGCACCGGCTCGCTGATCCTCGCCGCCGCCGGTCTGCTCCGGGACCGCCGGGCGACCACCCACTGGCTCGCCTTGGACGAACTGGGCGCCCTGGGGGTCGAATCCACCGGCGAGCGGGTCGTCTTCGACGGCAAGTACGTCACCGCCGCCGGCGTCTCCTCCGGCATCGACATGGCGCTGCACCTGCTCGGCCGGATCGCCGGCGACGAGACCGCGCAGACGATCCAGCTGCTCACCGAGTACGACCCGCAGCCGCCCTACGACGCGGGCTCGCCGGAGAAGGCCCCGGCCGCGATCGTGGCCCACTGGCGGGGCACCGCGACGCGGG
This sequence comes from Streptomyces sp. NPDC104202, assembly GCF_055584185.1. Taxonomy (NCBI): domain Bacteria; kingdom Bacillati; phylum Actinomycetota; class Actinomycetes; order Kitasatosporales; family Streptomycetaceae; genus Streptomyces; species Streptomyces sp. NPDC104202. Next base: position 192,942 of record NZ_JBVJMN010000003.1, read on the forward strand.
ACCTGGCCGGCGACGCGCGCTGACAGCCCCGCGGCGCGACCGGGACGGCCCGCCCGGCCCGCCGCCCGACGGCGCTACCTTCCGGTCGCCCCCGAGAGCCCGTACGTGAAGCGGGGCGCGCGGCGCTCCAGGAAGGCGGCGATCCCCTCCGCGGTGTCGCCGCTGCCGCGCGCCTGCTCCGCCCAGTGCGCGTCCCGGTCGAGCCGCCCGTCGGCGAACTCCTTGGCCGCCGCCTGCGTGAGCAGCGACCGCGAGGCGAGCACCCGGACGAACTCGGCGACCCGCTTGTCCAGTTCGCCCGCCGGGTGCAGCTCGTCCACGAGGCCGGTCCGCAGCGCCCGCTCCGCGTCGATCAGTTCGCCGGAGAACAGCAGGTACTTGGCGGCCGAGGGGCCCACGAGCGCGGCCAGCCGGCGGGTCGACGAGGACGCGTAGACGATGCCCAGTTTCGCGGGTGTGACGCCGAACCGGGTGCCCTCCTCGGCGAACCGCAGGTCGCAGGCGGCGGCGAGCTGGCTGCCGCCTCCCACGCAGAAGCCCCGGACGGCGGCCAGGGTCGGTTTGGGGAAGGCGGCGAGGGCCTCCTCGGCGCGGACCGCCAGCGACTGCTGCTCGTCCCCGGGCTCCCGCAGCGTCGAGATGTCGGCGCCGGCGCAGAAGGTGTCGCCCTCGCCGGTCAGGACGAGCACCCGGACGGCCGGGTCGGCGGCGAGCCGCTCCAGGATGCCGGGCAGGGCGCGCCACATGCCGGCGCTCATCGCGTTGCGCTTGGCGGGGTTGGCGATGACGACGGTGGCGACCCCGTCCACGACGGTGTCCCTCAGCTGCGGCTCCATGGGCCGGATGCTATCCGCCGGACCCGAACGTACGATCAGGAAGGGCGCCTTCGGCCTGCTGCTCGGGCTGCTGGTCCTCTTCGCCCGGCCGGACGGCAGCCGGTACGTGCTCGGGGTGTTCTTCTCGCTCGCGCTGCTGTTCGACGGTCTGGGCCTGATCGCCATGGGTCTCGGCGGCCGTCACGTCGTCGGTATGGTGACCCCGCCGGCGCCCGCGAAGGCCGCCCCTCCGGAGTCATCAGAAAACGTGCAGGACCAGTCGAACAACTGACTTCTGTCTACCGGCTCGATCAGAAGGCGGCCGATAAGTGTCGACTTCTGGTCAGTAGGTGGGTCCGCCCGTCCGGATTGCCAAGACTCGATCCGTGGCGAGAATCGAGCACGAGGGTGGGAACGGGACCGTGGACACCCACGGAGGCGTCCCCACCCGGCAACCGTCCTACGAAGGAGTCTGGCGCTTCACCGCGGCCGCGGTCGACGTCTCCGTCCCGCAGGCCCGGCACGCCGTACGCGACCTGCTGGTCCGCCAGGCCGTCCCCCTCCACGAGGAGATCATGGACGGCCTGCTGCTGATCGTCTCCGAGCTGGTCACCAACGCCGTCCGGCACGCGGCGCTCCTGTCCCCGGAGATAGCGGTGGAGGTGGCGATCGGCCCGGAGTGGATCCGGGTCTCGGTCGAGGACAACCACCCCTACCGCCCCAAGGCCCTCGAAGCCGACTGGGGACAGACCGGCGGCCGCGGACTGCTGCTCGTCCGGGAGATCGCCCAGGAGTCGGGCGGTGCCTGCGACGTCGAGCACACCGCGGGCGGCGGCAAGATCATCTGGGCGGCCCTGCCCCTGGCCCCGATGGCACCGGGGCCGGGAGCCGTGCCGCAGCCGCTGGTCACCAGCCCCCGGACGGACCCGTCAGCTCCCTGATCGCCGGACGCGCCGCGTCGAGCACCGTCATGAACCAGGCGGAGAACGGCGCGGCGGCGTGGCGCTCGGCCAGCTCGGCGGCGGTCACGAAGGCCGTGTCCTCGATCTCCTCCGGGTCCGGCCGGGGCTCCGCCTGCACGAGCCCGACGAACAGGTGGTTGAACTCCTGCTCCACCAGGCCCGACGCCGGGTCCGGGTGGTTGTAGCGGACGGTGCCGGCCTCGGCGAGCAGCGTCGGCGAGACGCCGAGCTCCTCGAAGGTGCGCCGGGCCGCCGCCGCGAACGGCGCCTCGCCCGGGTAGGGGTGCCCGCAGCAGGTGTTCGACCACACGCCGGGGGAGTGGTACTTGCCGAGCGCCCGGCGCTGGAGCACCATCCGCCCCTCCTCGTCGAAGAGGAAGACGGAGAAGGCGCGGTGGAGCTGACCCGGCGCCTGGTGCGCGGCGAGCTTCTCCGCCGTGCCGATGGTCGTCCCCTCCTCGTCGACCAGTTCGAGCATGATCGGCGCCGTGACTCCGGACGGCTGGACACCGTTCGACAGGATCTCCGGCGAGATCTGAGCCGCGGTGGCTGGTGTGGTCGACATACCCATCCTTCGCTTCGGTCCTCGGCCCTGTGGGGCCCCCACAGTCTGCCGTACAAAACCGGCTTGTCCGTACTTCGACGGCCGGACGTGGCCGCTCCCGCCGCACCGGAGGGGACCCGGGGCGACGGGAGCGGGACCGACGGCGGGGCGCCTAGACGCCGAAAGCCGCCGGATAGACCAGGGTGCCCGACGGAACCGGCACGGACTCGTCGAGGACGAGCGCCATCATGGCCTCGTCGGGGACCTCGAAACCTGGCTTGATTCCGTACTCGGACGCCCGTACGAACCCGAACCGCGGGTAGTACTCCGGATGGCTCAGGACGAGCACGAGCGACTCGCCCCGCAGCCGCGCCGCGTCGAGCGCGGCCCGGACGACGGCCTGACCGGCGCCCGTCCGCTGGTGCTCCGGCGCCACCGACACGGGCGCGAGCGCCGCCGCCGGGGCGCCGCCCACCCGGCAGCGGGTGATCAGGGCGTGCGCGGCCACCGTGCCGTCGGGCGCTTCGGCCACGAGCGACAGACCGGGCAGCCAGGCGTCCGGGTCGGCGCGGAGCGCCTCGACCAGATCGGCCTCGGCCGCGGACGGCTCGCCCCGGGGCCCGAAGGCCGTCGACACGACCCGCCGGATCGCCGCCGCGTCCGCGGCGGTCTCCGCGCGGGGGGTCCAGCGCGGATCGGCCGGACGCAGCACGAAGCCGGCGTAGCCGTACGCGGAGCCGTGGGCGCGCCGCAGCGCGATCTCGGCCCGCGCGCCCGCGACCGCCTCGGCCATGCCGGGGACGGCGGTGTCCGCCGCGTCGGCGCGGGCGGCGAGCGGCACGTAGTACTCGTCCCAGTCGCTCTCGGGCTGCGGGACGGTGCCCAGGACGTGGTAACCGGCCCCGACCGCCGCCGCGGCGTTCTCCGCGACGGTGCGGAGCCGGTAGTGCTCCTCCCAGAAGGCGCGGGCGGCCGGATCCGGCTCGTCGGTGGTCCAGACGCACTCGGTGAGCACCAGCGTGCCCCCGGGCGCGAGCAGCCTGCGCCACTCGGCCAGCGCCCGGTCGAAGCCGAGCACGAAGACCGAGCTCTCGGCCCAGACCAGGTCGAAGGATCCGTCCGGGAACGGCAGGGCGCCCATGTCGGCGTGGAGCGTACGGACCGAGTCGTCGAGCCCGCGGGCCGAGGCGTTCTCCCGCAGCTCGGCGAGGAACGGCTCGTGGGTGTCGACGGCGGTCACCTCGGCGCCCGCCTCGGCGGCCAGGAGCAGCGCGCTGCGGCCCGGGCCGCAGCCGAGGTCGAGGACGCGCGGACGCTCCGGGAGCGTCCCCGCGAGCGCGAGGAGCCGGCGGGTGGTGGCGTCGGAGCCGGGACCCTGCCGCGGCAGGCCGTGGTGCAGGGCGAAGAAGGAGTCGTGCAGAGCGTTGTCGGACAACGTGGGATTCCCTTGGTGGAGGGGTCCCGGCCGACGACGTGACGGACCGGTGCGTGGACCGGGATCAGGTCAGCCGGAGACCCGGAAGCTGAAGCGGGACCGGGCGCTGCCGAAAGCGGCAGCCTCCATCGCGACGGTCATCGACCCCAGCTCCTCTCCACACGCGTTCGTACGAAGAGACTAACAGCCGCCCCGGCTCAGAGGCAGAGCTTCGCCTCGTGCTCCGCGTGACCCGCCGGTTCCAGCTGGAAGGTGCAGTGCTCCACGTCGAAGTGCGAGCCCAGGCATCCCTGGAGCGCGTGCAGCATCTTCTCGTGCCCGACCGAGTCCAGCGCGTCCTGGTCCACCACCACGTGCGCCGAGAGCACCGGCATCCCCGAGGTGATTGTCCACGCGTGCAGGTCGTGCACGTCCTCCACGCCGGGCAGGGCCACGATGTGCGCCCGCACCTCGGCCATGTCGACGCCCTTGGGCGCCGCCTCCAGGAGGACGTCCAGAGTCTCGCGCAGCAGCTTGAGCGTCCGCGGCACGATCATGAGACCGATCACGATCGAGGCGATCGGGTCGGCGTACTGCCAGCCCGTGGCCAGGATGATCCCGGCCGCGACGATCACGGTGACCGAGCCCAGCGCGTCCGCGAGGACCTCCAGGTACGCACCGCGGACGTTGAGGCTCTCCTTCTGGCCCCGCACGAGCAGCGACAGCGAGATCATGTTCGCCACCAGGCCGACCACGGCGAAGGCGATCGTCAGCCCGCCCTTGGTCTCGGCCGGCTCCAGGAACCGCTGGACCGCCTCGAACAGCACGTAGCCGCCGACGACGAGCAGCAGCAGACAGTTGGCCAGCGCGGCGAGGATCTCCGCCCGGGCGAACCCGAAGGTGCGGTTGCCCGACGGCGGCCGGTTGGCGAAGTGGATCGCCAGCAGCGCCATCGCGAGGCCGACCGCGTCGGTCGCCATGTGCGCCGCGTCGGCGATCAGCGCGAGCGAGTCGGCGACCAGACCGCCGATGATCTCGATCACCATCACGGAGAGCGTGATGCCGAGCGCGATCCGCATCCGGTTCCGGTACGCGGCCCCCGCGGTGCCCGTCGGGGGCGTGCCCCCGTGACTGTGCCCGTGGTCGTGTCCAGCCCCCATGACATGGCCTCCCGGTCGTGTCGTCCGTCGTGCGCCCAGTGGTTCCCGATTCGCAAGTGAACTACGGGTGGGGGGTATGTGCAACACGGTACTGAACACCGTTGTCATATGCTCTGACCTGCGAATATCCGGTGAGGCCCGGTCATGGCCGGAAGCATGCTCCGAGCCCCGTACGAGCGCGGCCCGACCGTGGTTTGTGAGGCGGGCCACCGATCGCCCATGATGATCACCACAGGACGGGCGCATCCGTGCGGACACGGGTGGGCCCGGGGGAGTCCTGCCCGCGAAGCCTCGGTGAACTCGCGCTTCTGTTCATCCGATAGCCTCAGCCGACGTGTCGCCGCCCCGTGCCGGGCGGCACCGCCGCGCCCGGGGCCGCCGTGAGCCCCGCCGGCCCTCCGTCAGCTCCAAGGAGTGAGTTCGTCTGTCGACCGCCATCCTCACCGGCCCGCCGGCACCCGGATCGTCGCTCGACGGCGATCTGCGGTCGCTCGGCTTCGACGTCCGGATCGCCTCCGGCGCCGAGGAGACCGGCGCCCTGCTGGCCACCGTCCCGGCGGGTGAGCGCGTCGCGCTCGTCGACCCCCGGTTCGTCGGCCACGTGCACGCGCTGCGTCTCGCCCTCACCGACCCCCGGTTCCCGGCCGCGGCCGCGCCCGGCGCGCTCACCGCGCAGAGCGCCGCGCGCCCCGCGCTCGCCCGCGCGCTGACCGCGGCCTCCGGCGCTCCCGCGCCCGCCGGCACCGGCACGCTCACCGACGACCTCACCGGCACGCTCGCCGACGCCCTCGACGCCGACGGCGTCGCCGTGCACCGGCCCGCGCTCGGCACCCTCGTCGCCACCGTGCCCGCCGACGCCGAGGCCCGCCACCAGGCGCGCGCCGCCGTCGAGGCGGTCGACGACGAGGCCGTCCGCCTCCGCTCCGCCGTCAAGGCGCACGACGGCTTCTTCACCACCTTCTTCATCAGCCCGTACTCGCGCTACATCGCCCGCTGGTGCGCGCGCCGCGGACTGACCCCCAACCAGGTCACCACCGCCTCGCTGCTGACCGCCCTGGTCGCGGCGGGGTGCGCCGCGACCGGCGAGCGCGCCGGCTATGTCGCCGCCGGCGTCCTCCTGCTGGTCTCCTTCGTCCTGGACTGCACCGACGGGCAGCTCGCCCGCTACGCGCTGAAGTACTCGACGATGGGCGCGTGGCTCGACGCCACCTTCGACCGGGCCAAGGAGTACGCCTTCTACGCGGGCCTGGCGCTCGGCGCCGCCCGCGACGGCGACGACGTCTGGGCGCTCGCCCTGGGCGCGATGATCCTCATGACCTGCCGGCACGTCGTGGACTTCTCGTTCAACGAGGCCAACCACGACGCCACGGCCAACACGAGCCCCACCGCGGCCCTCTCCGACCGGCTCGACAGCCTCGGCTGGACCGTCTGGGCCCGCCGCATGATCATCCTGCCGATCGGCGAGCGCTGGGCCATGATCGCGGTGCTCACCGCCGTCACCACCCCCCGGATCGTCTTCTGGGCGCTGATCGTCGGCTGCGCCTTCGGCGCCTGCTACACCACCGCGGGCCGCGTCCTGCGCTCGCTGACCCGCACGGCGCGGCGCACGGACCGGGCCGCCCAGGCCCTGGCCGACCTCGCGGACTGCGGCCCGCTCGCGGGGATCGCCGCCCGCGGCGTCGCCCGCACCGGCCTGCGGCTCCTCCCCGGCGTCGTGCTCGCCGCCGTCGGCACCGGAGCGCTGCTGGCCACGGTCCTCGCCCGGCCCTTCGGCGACCGCCAGACCGTCGTCATCGCCGTCTTCGCCGCGGTCTTCGCCGGCGCGGCCGTCGCCCGCCCTCTCAAGGGCGCCCTTGACTGGCTCGTCCCGCCGCTCTTCCGCGCGGCCGAGTACACCACCGTCCTCGTGCTCGCCGCCCGCTCCGACTCCGCGCACGCCCTCCCGGCGGCGTTCGGGCTGGTCGCGGCCGTCGCCTACCATCACTACGACACGGTGTACCGCATTCGCGGCGGCACCGGCGCGCCGCCCGCGTGGCTGGTGCGCGTCACCGGCGGACACGAGGGGCGCACGCTCCTGGTGACCGTCCTCGCCGCCCTGCTGGCGGACCGCGGTGACGACTTCACCCTGGCACTGACCGCCCTGGCGGCAGCCGTCGCGCTCGTGGTGCTCGTGGAGTCCATCCGCTTCTGGGTCTCCTCCGGAGCACCCGCCGTTCACGACGAAGGAGAAACAGCATGATCGGCCTCGTACTGGCAGCCGGTGCCGGACGGCGTCTGCGCCCCTACACCGACACGCTTCCCAAGGCCCTCGTGCCGGTCGACGGCGAGACCACGATCCTCGACCTCACGCTGAAGAACTTCGCCGAGATCGGTCTCACCGAGGTCGCGATCGTCGTCGGCTACCGCAAGGAGGCCGTCTACGCCCGCAAGGAGGAGCTGGAGGCCACCTACGGCCTGACCCTCACCCTCGTCGACAACGACAAGGCCGAGGAGTGGAACAACGCCTACTCGCTGTGGTGCGCCCGTGACGTCCTCAAGCGCGGCGTGATCCTCGCCAACGGCGACACCGTCCACCCGGTCTCGGTCGAGAAGACCCTGCTCGCGGCCCGCGGCAACGGCCAGAAGATCATCCTCGCCCTCGACACGGTGAAGAACCTCGCCGACGAGGAGATGAAGGTCATCACCGCCGAGGGCAAGGGCGTCCAGCGCATCACCAAGCTGATGGACCCGGCCACCGCCACCGGCGAGTACATCGGCGTCACGCTGATCGAGCCCGAGGCCGCCGAGGAGCTCGCCGACGCCCTCAAGGTCACCTTCGAGCGCGACCCCGACCTGTACTACGAGGACGGCTACCAGGAGCTGGTCAACCGCGGCTTCACCGTCGACGTGGCCCCCATCGGCGACGTCAAGTGGGTCGAGATCGACAACCACGACGACCTCGCGAAGGGCCGTGAGATCGCGTGCCAGTACTGACCCGGCTGATCCCCTCGCCGGTCGTCGTCGACATCCGCAGGGGAGCGCTGGACGACCTGTCCGCGCTCCTCGCGGACCAGCGGATCTCCAGCAACGGCAAGATCGCCGTCGCCATCAGCGGCGGCTCGGGCCTCAAGCTGCGTGACCACTTCGCCCCGGAGCTCCCGGGCGCCGACTGGTACCCCGTCTCCGGCGGCACCATCGACGAGGCCGTGAAGCTCGCCGACGCCATGCGGGGCAAGCGGTACGACGCCGTGGTCGCCCTCGGCGGCGGCAAGATCATCGACGTGACCAAGTACGCGGCGGCCCGGGTCGGGCTGCCGCTGGTGGCCATCGCCACCAACCTGTCGCACGACGGCATCTGCTCGCCGATCTCCACCCTGGACAACGACAACGGCCGCGGCTCCTACGGCGTCCCGACCCCGATCGCGCTGGTCATCGACCTCGACGTGATCCGGGACGCCCCGGTCCGCTACGTCCGCTCGGGCATCGGCGACGCCGTCTCCAACCTGTCCGCCATCGCGGACTGGGAGCTCTCCCACCGCGAGACGGGCGAGCCCGTGGACGGCCTGGCCGCCGCCATGGCCCGCAGCGCCGGCGAGGCCGTGCTCCGCCACCCCGGCGGCGTCGGCGACGACGACTTCCTCGTCACCCTCTCCGAGGGCCTGGTGATGTCCGGCATCGCCATGTCGATCAGCGGGGACAGCCGCCCCTCCTCGGGCGCCTGCCACGAGATCAGCCACGCCTTCGACCTGCTCTTCCCGGCCCGCGCCGCGAGCCACGGCGAGCAGTGCGGCCTCGGCGCGGCCTTCGCGATGCACCTGCGCGGCGCGTCCGAGGCGTCCGTGCTCATGGTCGAGACCCTGCGCCGGCACGGACTGCCCGTCCTGCCGGAGGAGATGGGCTTCACCGTGGACGAGTTCGTCCAGGCGGTGTCCTTCGCCCCGCAGACCCGGCCGGGCCGCTTCACCATCCTCGAACACCTCGACCTGTCCGACGACGAGATCAGGGACGCGTACGCCGACTATGCAAAAGCCATCGGTAGCTGAGCTCCGACCGGTCGTCCACCCCCCGGGCGTCAAGGACCGGCGGAGCGGTGAGCACTGGGGCGGCCGCCTCTACATGCGGGAGATCTCCCTCAGGATCACCCGGCACCTCGTCGGCACCCGGATCACGCCGAACCAGCTCACCTGGGTGATGACCGTCGCGGGCGTCCTCGCGGCCCCGGCCCTGCTGGTGCCCGGGATCCCCGGGGCGCTGCTCGGCGCGCTCATGGTCCAGCTCTACCTGCTGCTCGACTGCGTCGACGGCGAGGTGGCCCGCTGGAAGAAGCAGTACTCGCTGTCCGGCGTGTACCTGGACCGGGTCGGCGCCTACCTCTGCGACGCGGCGGTCCTGGTCGGCCTCGGCCTGCGCGCCGCCGACCTGTGGGGCACGGGCGGGACCGACTGGCTCTGGGCGTTCCTCGGGACGCTCGCCGCGCTCGGCGCCATCCTGATCAAGGCCGAGACCGACCTCGTCGGCGTCGCCCGCCACCAGGGCGGCCTGCCGCCGGTCAAGGAGGCGGCGTCGGAGCCGCGCTCCTCCGGCCTGGCGCTGGCCCGCAAGGCCGCGGCGGCGCTCAAGTTCCACCGGCTCGTCCTCGGCATCGAGGCCTCGCTGCTGGTCGTCGTCCTGGCGATCGTGGACCAGATGCGGGGCGGCCTCTTCTTCACCCGGCTCGGCGTCGCCGTCCTGGCGGCCATCGCCCTGCTCCAGACCGTGCTGCACCTGGTCTCGATCATGGTCTCCAGCAGGCTCAAGTGAGGCCGGCCGTGAGTACGCCGCTCAAGGTGGGTGCCGTCGTCATCACGATGGGCAACCGCCCCGACGACCTGCGCGCGCTGCTCGACTCGGTCGCCAAGCAGGAGGGCGACCCCGTCGAGGTCGTCGTCGTCGGCCAGGGCACCCCGGTCACCGGGGTGCCCGAGGGGGTCCGTACCGTCGACCTGCCCGAGAACGTCGGCATCCCCGCCGGCCGGAACGTCGGCATCGAGGCCTTCGGTCCCGGCGGCACCGACGTGGACGTCCTGCTGTTCCTGGACGACGACGGGCTGCTCGCCCACGCGGACACCGCCGAACTCGTCCGCCAGGCGTTCACCGCCGATCCACGTCTGGGCATCATCAGCTTCCGCATCGCCGACCCGGACACCGGGCTCACGCAGCGGCGGCACGTGCCGAGGCTGCGGGCGGCCGACCCGATGCGCTCCTCGCGGGTGACCACCTTCCTCGGCGGCGCCAACGCGGTGCGCACCAAGGTCTTCGCCGAAGTGGGCGGGCTCCCGGACGCGTTCTTCTACGCCCACGAGGAGACGGACCTGGCCTGGCGGGCGCTCGACGCCGACTGGATGATCGACTACCGTTCGGACATGGTGCTGTTGCACCCCACCACGGCCCCCTCCCGTCACGCCTCGTACCACTTCAACGTGGCCCGCAACCGAGTGTGGCTGGCACGTCGCAATCTGCCCGCGCCCCTGGTGCCGGTCTATCTCGGCGTCTGGCTCCTGCTCACCCTGGCCCGGCGGCCCTCGCTCCCCGCGCTGAAGGCATGGTTCGGCGGATTCCGCGAAGGCTGGACGACCCCCTGCGGACCACGGCGTCCCATGAGGTGGCGTACGGTGTGGCGGCTGACCCGGCTGGGTCGCCCCCCGGTCGTCTGACATCGTGGTACCGACGTGCCGCGCATCTTGAACACGAAAGTTTCGACTTGTGAGTGACACACACCAGGGCGGGGCGGTCGCGACGAGCCCGCCCCCGTCCGTCGACGAGGGACTGTCCTCGGCCGCGCTGGCCGCGAAGTACGGCCTCTCGGTCAGTGGCGCCCGGCCCGGACTGTTCGAGTACGTCCGGGACCTGTGGAGCCGGCGCCACTTCATCCTGGCGTTCTCCTCGGCCAAGCTGACCGCCCAGTACAGCCAGGCGAAGCTGGGCCAGGTGTGGCAGGTGGCGACCCCGCTGCTCAACGCCCTGGTCTACTACCTGATCTTCGGGCTCATCCTGGGCGCCGGCCGCGGCATGACCAAGGACGTCTACATCCCGTTCCTGGTCACCGGCATCTTCGTGTTCACCTTCACCCAGAGCTCGGTCATGGCCGGCGTCCGGGCGATCTCGGGCAACCTGGGCCTCGTCCGGGCCCTGCACTTCCCCCGGGCCACGCTGCCCATCTCCTTCTCGCTCCAGCAGCTCCAGCAGCTGCTGTTCTCGATGATCGTGCTCGTGGCGGTCGCGATCGCCTTCGGCAGCTACCCCTCGCTCCGCTGGCTGCTGCTGGTCCCGGCGCTGTTCCTGCAGTTCGTGTTCAACACCGGCCTGGCCATGATCGTCGCGAGGATGGGCGCCAAGACGCCCGACCTCGCGCAGCTGATGCCGTTCATCATGCGCACCTGGATGTACGCCTCGGGCGTCATGTTCTCGATCTCCGCGATGCTGGCCGACAAGCCCGCGTGGATCGCCGACGTCCTCATGTACAACCCGGCGGCCGTCTACATGGACCTCATCCGCTACGCCCTGATCGAGGGCTACGGCGCCGAGAACCTGCCGTCCCACGTCTGGATGACCGCCCTCGGCTGGGCCCTGGTCTTCGGCATCGGCGGCTTCGTCTACTTCTGGAAGGCCGAGGAGAGGTACGGCCGTGGCTGAACCGAACCAGTCCCACGTTCCCACCGTCATCTGCGACGACGTCCACATCGTCTACCGCGTGAACGCCGGCGGCGGCGGCAAGGGCAGCGCGACCGCCGCCCTCAGCCGGATCGTCGGCAAGGGCAAGGCCGAGGTCACCCGGGGCGTCCGCAAGGTCCACGCGGTCCGCGGCGTCACCTTCACCGCCTACCGCGGCGAGGCCATCGGCCTCATCGGCTCCAACGGCTCCGGCAAGTCCACCCTGCTGCGCGCCATCGCCGGCCTGCTCCCCACCGAGAGCGGCAAGGTCTTCACCGACGGCCAGCCCTCGCTCCTGGGCGTCAACGCGGCCCTGATGAACGACCTCACCGGTGAGCGCAACGTGATCCTCGGCGGCCTCGCGATGGGCATGAGCCGCGAGGAGGTGCGCTCCCGCTACGACGGCATCGTCGACTTCTCCGGGATCAACGAGAAGGGCGACTTCATCAGCCTTCCGATGCGGACGTACTCCTCCGGCATGGGCGCCCGGCTGCGCTTCGCCATCGCGGCCGCCAAGAACCACGACGTCCTCCTCATCGACGAGGCGCTGGCGACCGGTGACCGCAAGTTCCAGATCCGCTCCGAGGAGCGCATCCGCGAACTCCGCAAGGAGGCCGGCACGGTCTTCCTGGTGAGCCACAGCAACAAGTCCATCCGGGACACCTGCGACCGGGTGCTCTGGCTGGAGAAGGGGCAGCTCCTGATGGACGGCCCCACGGACGAGGTCCTCAAGGCCTACGAGCGCGAGACCGCGCGCTAGGCCGCCCGCGCAGCACGACGAGCCCCCGCCGAGCACCCCGGCGGGGGCTCGTCCGATTTCCGCGCGTCGCGCGCCCGCCCGGAATGTTGACGTGGTCAACATCGGGCAGGATGAGCCCATGGCAGCGATCTCGGGGGGCAAGACCTACCACCACGGCGATCTGCGCAACGCGCTGATCTGCGCGGCCGTCGACCTCGCCACCGAGGGCGGTCCCGAACGGGTCGTCCTGCGCGAGGCGGCCCGCCGGGTCGGCGTCTCGCCCACCGCCGCCTACCGGCACTTCGACGGCCGGGGCGAGCTGCTCCGTACCGTCCGGACCCACGCGCAGCGGGCGCTCGCCGACTCCATGGAGCGGGCCGCCGCCCGCGAGCCCGGCGCCGACGACCCCGGCCTGGCGGCCGAGCGCCGGCTCGCGGCCCTCTGCCGGGGGTACGTCGCCTTCGCGCTCGCCCAGCCCGGCCTCTACCGGGCCGCCTTCTGCGCGGCCCGTCAGACCGGGGCGGACGGGCCGGCTGCCGAGCGCCGGGCGCCGGAGCCCGAGGTCCGGGCGTTCACCCTGTTCGCGGAGGCCCTGGACGCGCTGGCCGGGGGCGGGGCCCCGCGGCGGGAGGTCCGCCCGGCCGCCGGCGCCGCGGCGTGGTCGGCCGTTCACGGACTGTCACTTCTGCTGCTCGAAGGGCCGCTCCGCCGGCTTCCCGCCCAGCGCCGGAACGCCGTCGTCGAGACCGCCCTCGCCATGGTCGTCTCCGGCACGCGCGTCACGTGACGCCCGCCTGAAGGCGAACTCCCTTGCGGCGCCGGGTGGTTGATTACCCGTACGGGTGAGGCCCGGGGTGTCCGCCACCCCGGAATGGCGACGGTCGTCGTACAACGTAAGCTGGACCGGTCTGATTCGCGGCAAGTAGGGCCATACCCCACCGCCATCGGGCCTCCGGGCAGCGGCTCTACGGGCAGGGGTCGGCGGCGTGTCCGAAATAGGATGGATTGGGTCGGCAGTGTAGAACGGGAGACGTGACGGCCATGACGCAGAATCTCCAGCTCCACGAGGGTGTCGCCGTCCCTCCGTCGGGCAGTGACCTGTGACGGACACCCGGCAGGCGCGCCCCGACGCCTCCTCGCGCGCCACACTCGGCAAGGCCGCGGACGAGAACTTCCCCGTGGCCCCCTTCTACCTGCCCCGCGCGTGGCGCGACGACCTCATGGCCGTCTACGGCTTCTCCCGGCTCGTCGACGACATCGGCGACGGCGACCTCGCACCCGGCGGCGCCGACGCCCGCCACCTCGGCGTCGGCCCCGGACAGGAGGAGGACCGGCTCGTCCTCCTCGACGCCTTCGAGGCCGACCTCCGCCGCGTCTACGACTCCACCCCGCACCACCCCCTGCTGCGGGCGCTCCAGCCGACCGTCCGGCGGTGCGACCTGGCCCCCGAACCCTTCCTCGGCCTGATCGAGGCCAACCGCCAGGACCAGCTCGTCCGCCGCTACGAGACCTACGACGACCTCCTGGCGTACTGCGAGCTCTCCGCCAACACCGTCGGCCGGCTCGTCCTCGGGATCACCGGCACCGCCACCCCCGAGCGGATCCGCCGCTCCGACGAGATCTGCACCGCCCTCCAGATCGTCGAGCACCTCCAGGACGTCGCCGAGGACCTCGGCAACGACCGGATCTACCTGCCCGCCGAGGACCTCAAGCGCTTCCACGTCACCGAGGACGACCTGGCCCGGCCCACCGCCGGAGCCTCCGTGCGCGCCCTGATCGCCTTCGAGGCCGAGCGGGCCCGCGACCTGCTCCACGCGGGCATCCCCCTCGTCGGCAGCGTGCGCGGGCGGCTGCGCCTGCTCCTCGCCGGATTCACCGGCGGCGGGCTCGCGGCGCTCGACGCCGTCACCGACGCCGGGTTCGACGTGCTCCCCGGGCCGCCGAAGCCGACCAAGCCGAGCCTGATGCGCCAGGTGGGAGCGGTACTGCTCCGGGCGCGGAAAGAGGGGTGAGCGCGACCGTGGAGGGACAGCCCCAGCCGTCCGCACCGGTACTGGCCGCCTACAGCTACTGCGAGGCGGTCACCGGGCAGCAGGCCCGTAACTTCGCCTACGGGATCAGGCTGCTGCCGACCGAGAAGCGCCAGACGATGTCCGCGCTGTACGCCTTCTCGCGGCGGGTCGACGACATCGGCGACGGCACGCTCGCGCCCGAGGCCAAGCACGAGCGGCTCGAAGCCACCCGGACCCTGCTCGACCGGGTCCGCGCCGGGAAGGTCGACGAGGACGACACCGACCCCGTCGCGGTCGCCCTCGCCGACTCCGCCCGCCGCTTCCCGATCCCGCTCGGCGCCCTCGACGAGCTCATCGACGGCGTCCTCATGGACGTGCGCGGCGCGACCTACGAGACCTGGGACGACCTCAAGGTCTACTGCCGCTGCGTCGCCGGGGCGATCGGACGGATCTCCCTCGGCGTCTTCGGCACCCAGCCCGGAGCCCCGGGCGCCGAGCGAGCCCCGGAGTACGCCGACACCCTCGGTCTCGCCCTCCAGCTCACCAACATCCTCCGGGACGTGCGCGAGGACGCCGGGAACGGACGCACCTACCTGCCGTCCGACGACCTCGCCAAGTTCGGCTGCGGGGACGGCTTCGGCAGCCCCACCCCGCCCCCCGGCGCCGACTTCGCCGGGCTCGTCCACTTCGAAGTGCGCCGCGCCCGCGCCCTGTTCGCCGAGGGCTACCGGCTGCTGCCGCTGCTCGACCGGCGCAGCGGCGCCTGCGTCGCCGCCATGGCCGGCATCTACCGCCGCCTCCTCGACCGGATCGAGCGCGACCCCGAGGCCGTGCTCCGCGGCCGCGTCTCGCTCCCCGGCCGCGAGAAGGCCTACGTCGCGGTGCGCGGCCTCTCCGGCCTCGACACCCGCACCATCGCCCGGCGCACCGTCAGGAGGCGTGCCTGATGCGCCCCTGCGCCACCGCCCGCCGGGCAACCCGGGGCACCGTTCCGGCGTCCCTGGACGGGGCGGCCGCACCCGCGACCGCCCTGCCGCCGAGGCCCCCGACCGTCCGGTCCGCACCGGACCGGACCGCGACGACCCGAACGGAGGCCGTGTGACGACCGACGGAACCGAGCGCGACGCCCGGCCGGACACCGACGCGCCCGCCGGCCCGGCCCCCGCCGCCGGCCGGCCCGGCCCCCCGGCGGGCGGCGGCACCGGCGGGGACGGACGCGAGCACGCCGTCGTCGTCGGCGGCGGCCTCGCCGGGATCACCTCCGCGCTCCGGCTCGCCGAAGCGGGCGTCCGCGTCACCCTGCTCGAAGGACGTCCCCGCCTGGGCGGCCTCGCCTTCTCCTTCCGCCGCGGCGACCTCACCGTCGACAACGGCCAGCACGTCTACCTGCGCTGCTGCACCGCCTACCGCTGGTTCCTCGACCGCGTCGACGCCGCCCGCCTCGCCCCGCTCCAGGACCGCCTCGACGTGCCCGTCCTCGACGTGGCCCACCCGCGCGGCCCCCGGCTCGGCCGGATCCGCCGCGACGACCTCCCGGTCCCGCTGCACCTGGCGCGCAGCCTCGCGACCTACCCGCACCTCTCCCTCGCCGAGCGGGCCTCCGTCGGCCGGGCCGCCCTCGCGCTGAGGAAGCTCGACCCCGCCGACCCGGCCCTCGACGGCATCGACTTCGCCACCTGGCTCGGCCGGCACGGACAGTCGCCCCGGACCGTCCAGGCCCTCTGGGACCTCGTCGGCATCCCCACCCTCAACGCGCCCGCGCCGCAGGCGTCCATGGGACTCGCCGCGATGGTCTTCAAGACCGGTCTGCTCTCCGAGCCCGGCGCCGCCGACATCGGCTGGGCGCACGTCCCGCTCGGCGAACTCCACGACACCCGGCCCGCGAAGGAGCTCGACGCCCTCGGCGTCCGCACCCTGCTGCGCACCAAGGCCGAGCGGATCTCCCGTACCGACGACGGGCGTTGGACCGTCGAGGTGCCCGGCGAGACGCTCACCGCGGACGCGGTCGTCCTCGCCGTGCCGCAGCAGGAGACCCACGGCCTGCTGCCCGAGGGCGCCCTCGACGACCCCGACCGTCTCCTCGACATCGGCACCGCGCCCATCCTGAACCTGCACGTCGTCTACGACCGCAAGGTCCTGAAGCGGCCCTTCTTCACCACCCTCGGCTCCCCGGTGCAGTGGGTCTTCGACCGCACCGACTCCTCCGGACTGACCGGCGGCGGCCAGTACCTCGCCGTCTCGCAGTCCGCCGCGCAGGACGAGATCGACGAACCCGTCGCCGCCCTGCGCGCGCGGTACCTCCCCGAGCTGGAGCGGCTGCTGCCGGCCGCCCGCGGCGCGGGGATCCGCGACTTCTTCGTCACCAGGGAGCGGACGGCCACGTTCGCCCCCGCCCCGGGCGTCGGCCGGCTCCGCCCCGGCGCCCGCACCAGGGCGCCGGGCCTGTACCTGGCCGGGGCCTGGACCGCCACCGGCTGGCCCGCGACCATGGAGGGTGCCGTCCGCAGTGGCTTCAGTGCCGCGGGCGCCGCGCTCTCCGCCTTCGGCCGCCGCCATGACCATCCGCTGCAGGAGGCGGCATGAGTGTGAGTACCGGAACAAGAGGAGAGACCGTGCCGACTGTGCCGCCGGGTAATCCGGCCGTCGACACCGCGGACGTGTCCGCACTGCTGGAGCGGGGGCGGACCCTGTCCACCCCCGTACTGCGGGCGGCCGTCGACCGCCTCGCGTCGCCCATGGACACCGTGGCCGCCTACCACTTCGGCTGGATCGACGCCCAGGGCAACCCCGCCGACGGCGACGGTGGCAAGGCCGTCCGCCCGGCGCTCGCCCTGCTGTCGGCCGAGGCCGCGGGCGCCGCGCCCGAGGTCGGGGTCCCCGGCGCCGTCGCCGTGGAGCTCGTGCACAACTTCTCGCTGCTCCACGACGACCTGATGGACGGCGACGAGCAGCGCCGCCACCGCGACACCGTGTGGAAGGTGCACGGCCCCGCGCAGGCCATCCTCGTCGGCGACGCGCTGTTCGCCCTCGCCAACGAGATCCTGCTGGAGATCGGCACCGTGGAGGCCGGCCGGGCGACCCGCCGGCTCACCACCGCCAGCCGCAAGCTCATCGACGGCCAGGCCCAGGACATCTCCTACGAGCACCGCGAGCGGGTCACCGTCGAGGAGTGCCTGGAGATGGAGGGCAACAAGACGGGCGCCCTGCTCGCCTGCGCCGTCTCCATCGGCGCCGTCCTCGGCGGCGCCGACGACCGCACCGCCGACAAGCTGGAGGAGTACGGCTACCACCTCGGCCTCGCCTTCCAGGCCGTCGACGACCTCCTGGGCATCTGGGGCGACCCGGAGGCCACCGGCAAGCAGACCTGGAGCGACCTGCGCCAGCGCAAGAAGTCCCTCCCGGTCGTCGCCGCGCTCGCCGCCGGCGGCGAGGCGTCGGAGCGGCTCGGCGAGCTCCTCGCCGCCGACGCCAAGTCCAACGAGTTCGACTCCTTCTCCGAGGAGGACTTCGCCTTCCGGGCGGCCCTCATCGAGGAGGCCGGAGGACGCGAGTGGACCTCCCAGGAGGCCCGCCGCCAGCACGCCGTCGCGATCGCGGCCCTGGACGAGGTGGACATGCCCGCCCGCGTGCGGGCGCAGCTCGTCGCCCTGGCCGACTTCGTGGTCGTACGGAAGAGATGATCACCATCACCCTGATATGAGTTCGCGGTCGCCGGCCGGCGCCCTCCGGCGCCGGCCGACGGCAGACCCGTAGAAGCAGAGAAGGATCCGACTGCGCAAAGGGGAAGCCATGACAGCGACGACCGACGGAAACGCCGGGGCCGTGGGCCCCCGGGCGGCCTCGGCCAACACCACGCACGACACCGGCGCCGTCGCGTCGGACCTCGACGGGGCCGCCGCACGGGCCGCGGAACGGGCCGCCGGGCACCTGCTCGCCCGGCAGGACCCGGAGGGCTGGTGGAAGGGCGACCTGGAGACCAACGTCACCATGGACGCCGAGGACCTCCTGCTCCGCCAGTTCCTGGGCATCCTCGACGCCGAGACCGTCCGCGCCTCGGCCCTCCACATCCGCCGCGAGCAGCGCGAGGACGGCGCCTGGGCCACCTTCTACGGCGGACCCGGTGAGCTCTCCGCCACCGTCGAGGCCTATGTCGCCCTCCGCCTCGCCGGGGACCTTCCCGAGGACCCGCACATGGCGCGCGCGGCCGCCTGGGTCCGCGCCCGCGGCGGGATCGCCGCCGCCCGGGTCTTCACCCGCATCTGGCTGGCCCTCTTCGGCTGGTGGCGCTGGGAGGACCTGCCCCAGCTGCCCCCGGAGCTGCTCTTCCTGCCGAAGTGGTTCCCGCTCAACATCTACGACTTCGGCTGCTGGGCCCGGCAGACGATCGTGCCGCTGACCATCGTCTCGGCCAAGCGGCCGGTGCGCCCGGCGCCCTTCCCCCTCGACGAGCTGCACACCGACCCGGCGCGCCCGAACCCGCCGCGGCCCCTCGCCCCCGCCACCGGGTGGGACGGCATCTTCCAGCGGCTCGACAAGGCCCTGCACGTCTACCACCGGTTCGCGCCCCGCGCCCTGCGCGGCACCGCGATGAACGTCGCCGCGCGCTGGATCGTCGAGCGCCAGGAGAACGACGGCTGCTGGGGCGGCATCCAGCCCCCGGCGGTCTACTCGGTCATCGCCCTCCACCTCCTCGGCTACGACCTCGGACACCCCGTCATGCGGGCCGGCCTGGAGTCGCTCGACCGGTTCGCGGTCCGGCGCGAGGACGGCTCCCGCATGATCGAGGCGTGCCAGTCGCCCGTCTGGGACACCTGCCTCGCCACCATCGCGCTCGCCGACGCCGGGGTCGCCCCCGACCACCCGGCCCTGGTCAAGGCCGTCGACTGGATGCTCGACGAGGAGATCACCCGGACCGGGGACTGGGCCGTGCGCCGCCCCGGGCTGCCCCCGGGCGGCTGGGCGTTCGAGTTCCACAACGACAACTACCCCGACATCGACGACACCGCCGAGGTGCTCCTGGCGCTGCGCCGGGTGCGCCACCCCGACCCGGCACGGGTCGAGGCGGCCATCGCCCGCGGCGCGCGCTGGACGCTCGGCATGCAGTCGCGCGACGGCGGCTGGGGCGCCTTCGACGCCGACAACACCAGCGCCTTCCCGAACAAACTGCCCTTCTGCGACTTCGGCGAGGTGATCGACCCGCCGTCCGCCGACGTCACCGCCCACGTGGTGGAGATGCTCGCCTACGAGGGCATGCTCGGGGACCCCCGCGCCCGCCGGGGCGTCGAGTGGCTGCTCGCCGCCCAGGAGCCCCACGGCGCCTGGTTCGGCCGCTGGGGCGTCAACCACGTCTACGGCACGGGGTCGGTGCTCCCCGCGCTCACCGCCGCCGGTCTGCCCGTCTCCCACCCGGCGGTCCGGCGCGCCGTCGGCTGGCTCGGCTCCGTCCAGAACGAGGACGGCGGCTGGGGCGAGGACCTCCGCTCGTACGAGGACGAGGGATGGGTCGGGCGCGGCGCCTCGACCGCCTCCCAGACCGCCTGGGCGCTGATCGCCCTCCTCGCCGCAGGCGAGCGGGAGTCCGAGGCCGTCCGGCGCGGCGTCGCCTGGCTCACCGGGACCCAGCGCGAGGACGGCTCCTGGGACGAGCCGCACTTCACGGGCACCGGCTTCCCCTGGGACTTCTCCATCAACTACCACCTCTACCGGCAGGTCTTCCCGCTCACCGCGCTCGGGCGGTACGTGCACGGGGAGCCCGCACCCCACAAGGACCGCTGATGGGCCGCGCGCCGGGCCCCGGCGCCACACCGCCGCTGCTGATCGTCTGCGCGCTCGGCATCGAGCGGTTCGCCCTGCGCGGCGGCGAGCACGGCGGCGCCCCCGGCCCGGTCACCGTGGTCCGCACCGGCATGGGGCCGGACCGGGCCCGCCGGGCGGTCTCCCGGACCCTCGGCGAGGAGCGGTGGCGGGACGCCGCCGTCATCGCCTCCGGCTTCTGCGCCGGCCTGGCCCCCGGCATGCACCCGGGCGACCTGGTCGTCGCGGACGAGACCCGGGGGCCCGACGGCACGACCCTCTGCACCGGCACCGAGCTGCTGGTGAAGGCCCTGGCCAGGGCGGTACCGGGGCGGGCCGTGCACACCGGGCCGCTCACCGGCTCCGACCACGTCGTGCGCGGCCCCGAGCGGACCGCGCTGCGGGTGAGCGGCGCGATCGCCGTCGACATGGAGTCCGCGGCGACCCTGCGGACGGCCCGGGCCGCCGACACCCTCGGAGACGGCCCGGACGCCCGCCCGGTTGCGGCCGTCCGGGTGGTCGTGGACGCTCCGGAACATGAACTGGTCCGGATCGGCACGGTACGCGGGGGAATATCGGCCTTCCGCGTCCTTCGTGCCGTCCTTCCCGCATTCTTCGAATGGCACCGTTCTTTGCTGCTCCCCAGGAGGTGAACGAGTTATGGCCATGCCGCTCCGTCAGTCCATCCGGGTCGGGACCTACCTCTTCGAACAGAAGCTCCGCAAGCGGGACAAGTTCCCGCTGATCGTCGAACTGGAGCCGCTCTACGCCTGCAACCTGGCGTGCGAGGGCTGCGGCAAGATCCAGCACCCGGCGGGTGTGCTCAAGCAGCGCATGCCGGTCGCGCAGGCGGTCGGCGCGGTCCTGGAATCCGGTGCGCCCATGGTGTCCATCGCCGGCGGCGAGCCGTTGATGCACCCTCAGATCGACGAGATCGTGCGCCAGCTGGTGGCCCGGAGGAAGTACGTCTTCCTCTGCACCAACGCGATGCTGCTGCGCAAGAAGCTGGAGAAGTTCACGCCCTCCCCGTACTTCGCCTTCGCCGTGCACATCGACGGCCTGCGCGAACGCCACGACGAGTCCGTGGCCAAGGAAGGCGTGTTCGACGAGGCGGTGGCGGCCATCAAGGAGGCCAAGCGGCGCGGCTTCCGCGTCACCACCAATTCGACCTTCTTCAACACCGACACCCCGCAGACGATCATCGAGGTGCTCAATTTCCTCAACGACGACCTCCAGGTCGACGAAATGATGATCTCGCCCGCCTACGCGTACGAGAAGGCCCCCGACCAGGAGCACTTCCTCGGCGTCGAGCAGACCAGGGAACTGTTCAAGAAGGCGTTCGCCGGCGGAAACCGGCGGCGCTGGCGGCTCAACCACTCTCCGCTCTTCCTGGACTTCCTGGAAGGAAAGGCGGACTTCCCCTGCACCGCCTGGGCCATTCCCAACTACTCCCTCTTCGGATGGCAGCGGCCCTGCTATCTGATGAGCGACGGATACGTCCCCACGTACCGCGAGCTCGTCGAGGAGACCGACTGGGACAAGTACGGCCGCGGAAAGGACCCGCGCTGCGCCAACTGCATGGCGCACTGCGGCTACGAGCCCACCGCCGTCCTCGCCACCATGGGCTCCCTCAAGGAGTCCCTGCGCGCCGTCAGGGAGACCGTCTCCGGGAACAACGGGTGAGGACGGGGGAGCGATGAGCGGGGAGTTCGACCTGCGCGCGCTGCTCGCCGAGCGCGGCGGCGAGCGGTACGAGCTGCACGCCAGGTACCTCAACCACCAGCTGCCGCGGATGCTCCACACCATCGGCTTCGACAAGGTGTACGAGCGGGCGGAGGGCGCCCACTTCTGGGACGCCGACGGCGTCGACCACCTCGACATGCTCGCCGGCTTCGGCGTGATGGGCCTCGGACGGCATCACCCCGTCGTCCGCAAGGCCCTCCACGACGTCCTGGACGCCCAGCTCGCCGACCTCACCCGCTTCGACTGCCAGCCGCTGCCGGGACTGCTCGCCGAGCGGCTGCTCGCCCACAGCCCCCACCTCGACCGCGTCTTCTTCGGCAACAGCGGCACGGAGGCGGTCGAGACCGCCCTCAAGTTCGCCCGGTACGCCACCGGGCGGCCCAGGGTCCTCTACTGCCACCACGCCTTCCACGGCCTCACCACCGGCTCGCTCTCCGTCAACGGCGAGGACGGCTTCCGGGAGGGCTTCGCCCCGCTGCTGCCCGACACGGCGATCGCGCTCGGCGACCTCGACGCCCTGGAGCGGGAGCTGAGCCGGGGCGACGTGGCGGCCTTCGTCGTCGAACCCATCCAGGGCAAGGGCGTCCACGAGGCCCCGCCGGGGTTCCTGCGGTCCGCCCAGGAGCTGCTGCGCCGGCACGGCGCCCTGCTCATCGCGGACGAGGTGCAGACCGGCCTCGGCAGGACCGGCGACTTCTACGCCTACCAGCACGAGGAGGGCGTCGAACCCGATCTGGTCTGCGTCGCCAAGGCGCTCTCCGGCGGCTACGTGCCGGTCGGCGCCACGATCGGCAAGGACTGGATCTTCAAGAAGGTCTACTCGTCGATGGACCGGGTCCTGGTCCACTCGGCGAGCTTCGGGTCGAACGCGCAGGCCATGACGGCCGGGCTGGCCGTCCTGTCGGTCATGGAGGAGGAGGGCACGGTCGCGCACGCCCGCCGGATCGGCGACCTGCTCTCCGGCCGGCTGAAGGAGCTGGTGCCCCGGTACGAGCTGCTGCACGAGATCCGCGGGCGCGGGCTCATGATCGGGATCGAGTTCGGCCGGCCGACCTCGCTGGGGCTGCGCGGCCGGTGGACGATGCTCCAGGCGGCCCGCAAGGGCCTCTTCGCCCAGATGGTCGTCGTCCCGCTGCTCCAGCGGCACCGGATCCTCACCCAGGTCTCCGGTGACCATCTGGAGGTGATCAAGCTGATCCCGCCGCTGGTCGTCGACGAGGCGGACGTGGACCGGTTCGTCACCGCCTTCACGGCGGTCATGGACGAGGCCCACGGCGGCGGCGGGCTCCTGTGGGACTTCGGCAGGACGCTGGTCAGGCAGGCGGTCGCCCAGCGCTGAGCGGCGCGGCCGCCGGACGTCGGTTTTGCCTCTGGGGCAAGAAACTTGCCTCAGAGGCACAATCCTGGCGGAATGGAGGCATGGACCACGTCCCCGGGGAAGACTCCCCGGACCCCGCTCCCTCCGGCGCCCTGCCGGACGTCGCCCCGCAGCTGCGGGCCCTGCGCCGCCGCCGGGGGCTCACCCTGGAGGCCGCCGCGCAGCGGGCCGGCCTCTCGCCCGCCCACCTCTCGCGGCTGGAGACGGGGAACCGCCAGCCCTCGCTGCCGATGCTGCTGGCCCTCGCCCGCATCTACGGTACGACGGTCTCCGAGCTCCTGGGCGAGGCGCCCCCCGAGCGGGACCCCGTCGTGCGCGCCGGCCGCTCCGAGCCCGTCGAGGCCGGCGGCTGGACCTACCGCCAGGCCGGCGGCGCCGGACGCGCGCTCCAGTGCCTGCGCGTGCACGTGCCGTACGCCACCCGGTCCGACATCGTGCGCGTCCACCCCGGTGAGGAGTGGATCCACGTCTTGGAGGGCCGGGTCCGGCTCGCCCTCGGCGAGGCCGTCCACGTCCTGGACCCCGGGGACGGCGCGCACTTCGACTCGCTCACCCCGCACCGGATCGGCGCCGCCACCCCGGGCGGCGCCGAGCTGCTCTTCGTCCATACGCTGATGCAGAGTCCCGCGGCCGAGCTGTGTCTCGGCGACGGAACCCCGCACCTGCGCTGACCCCGTGATCCCGTCCGACAAGAAAGGACCGACATGTCCGAGAAGTCCGCACCGGTGACCGGCGAGGAGCGCGGGGAAGGCAAGTTTCCCAAGGGTCTCGTCCTCCGGCTCTTCGCCTATCTGATCGCCGGGCACCTCTTCGCCGGCTTCCTCTACCTGCTCTTCGTGATGGGCGGGCAGAACCAGTAGCCCGGACTACGCCTCGGTGAGCAGCCGCTCGCGCAGCCGGTCACGGGTCTCCGGGGCGAGCTTCAGTCCCTCGGCGAGGTAGGCGTCCACCGTGCCCCAGGTCTCCTCGATCGTCTCGAAGGCGGCCCGCAGGTACTCCACCCGCGCGTCGAAGAGCGGGCTCAGCAGCTCCATCACCTCGGGCGACATCGCGTCGGGGGCGGTGGAGCTGCGGCGCACCTTGTAGCGGCGGTGCGGGTCGTTCGACTTCACGTAGTCGGCCTCGATCGCCGCGCGCTCGACCCCGAGGGCGAGCAGCGTGATCGCGATGGAGAGGCCGGCGCGGTCCTTGCCCGCCGCGCAGTGCATCAGGGCGGGGACGCTCTCCTCGGCCATGGAGTGCAGGATCCGGCTGTGCTCCTCGGTCCGCTCGACCACCATCTTCCGGTACGAGTCGGACATCCTGGCCGCGGCCTTGCCGTCCCCGAGGATCTCCCGCAGCTGCGAGATCTCGCCGTCGCGCACCAGCCTCCAGAACTCCTTGCCGTCGGCCGGGTCGTTGAGCGGTATGTTCACGTTCCGTACGCCGGGCAGCTCGACGTCCGGGCCCTCCACCCGCCGGTCGGCCTCGTTGCGGAAGTCGAAGACGGTGTGCAGTCCCAGCGTGGCGAGGAAGGCGGCGTCGCTCTCGGTCGCGTGGGCGAGGTGGCCGCTGCGGAAGAGCCGGCCGGGGCGCACGGCGCGCCCGTCCGTCGTCGGCAGGCCGCCCACGTCCCGGAAGTTGCGGACCTCGGCCAGCTCGGGCTCGTTCGCCTCGGTGGGCGGGACCTGCGGCAGCTGCTGCGTCACTGATGCTCCTGGGGTGTCGTCGTTCGGGTGCCCGACGCGAGATCGGTTCCAGGGGCAATCATCCCGGTGGCGCGCGGGCGGCGCACCCCCTCGGACGGGAATGGGTGATCTGTCCGAATTAAACCCTTAGGGGTAACGCGCCCCGGTTGCAGGGGAGATGGGGTCCGGCGCGTGAGCAGCGTCATAAAGGTGACGGATCGTGGCCGACGGCCCCGCGCAATTGCCCTGCGTGAAAAGGGGATCGAGGGACCGTCATCCACACAGGGTGACCGGAATGCGAGGCCGATCAAGGGCCTTGGAATGCCCCGGGAAAACGGCGGCTTGTTCGCGCCGACCCCGCTCGTCTAGCGTCACCGTCAATCCGGTCGGACCGCCGAATCCTGCCACCGTCCGGAATTCCACTCACCCATGTGTGGCAGGAGCGGGGGACCCAGGTAGTACGCCGGTCCCGCGATGCAGGACGGCTCGGGGTGAAGCCGCGTGAGAACGCGGCCGGACATCTCCAGTCCGAACCCGACAGCTCACCTCGCAGGCGCCGGAGAGGAATTCGCCATGCCCGCGAAGGGTAAGCACCGCCGTCCCAGGATCAACCCCCTCACCCGTGGACTCGCCGTCGCCGGCACCGGTGGCGCCGTCGTCGCGCTCCCGCTCCTCGGGGCGACCGGGGCCCACGCCGCCGAGCAGTCCGCGCCGGCCGCCGTCCCCGGCGCCGTCACCGCCCAGGTGAAGGCCCCCGCCGCCGCCCAGGCCGCGCCCGCCGCCCAGGCCGCGCCCAAGACGTACTCCGTCGTCCGCGGCGACTACCTGTCGAAGATCGCCGCCGACCACCACCTCGCGGGCGGCTGGCAGAAGCTGTACGCCGACAACCGCCAGGTCGTCGGCGAGAACCCCTCGCTGATCCTGCCGGGCATGAAGCTCACCCTCGGCGCCAAGGGCACCGCGCCGAAGGCCGTCGCCCCCAAGGCCGCCCCGAGCGCCGCGTCCTCGGAGAAGAACGGCGACGCCCCGCGCGCCTCCCGCAGCAGCCAGCGCGACTCCGCCCCGGCCGCCGCGACCTCGCAGAGCTCCGCCCCCGCGTCGTCCTCCGGCTCCTCGACCTCGTCCTCCGGCTGGGTCACCCCCGTCGCCGGCGGCGGCTTCTCCACCCCGTACCGCGCGGCCGGCTCCATGTGGTCCTCCGGCTACCACACCGGTGTCGACTTCATCGCCTCCTCCGGCACCACCGTCCGCGCCGTCGGCGCCGGCACGGTCGTCTCCGCCGGCTGGAGCGGCGCCTACGGCAACGAGGTCGTCATCCAGCACGCCGACGGCAACTACTCGCAGTACGCGCACCTCTCCTCCCTCTCCGTCTCGGCCGGCCAGAGCGTCTCCGGCGGCCAGCAGATCGGCCTCTCCGGTTCCACCGGCAACTCCACCGGCCCGCACCTGCACTTCGAGATCCGCACCACGCCGAGCTACGGCTCCGACGTCGACCCGCTGGCCTACCTGCGCCAGCACGGCGTCTCCGTCTGACCCGGACGCACCCGACGGCCCGGCACACGCGTGCCGGGCCGTCGCCGTATTCCGGCTTTTGAAAGTCTTTATCGGTGGCATATGTCACCCGCAGTCAACCCCTCCTTACGGTCGCGTAGGTCACACCGGAAGGGGAAAAATGTGCTCCCGTGGCAGACGATTCGAGATCAAGAGACAAGAACGCATTCGGGTCGTACGCGGCGATCGGTGACAGCTTCACCGAGGGCGTCGGAGACCCCGGGCCCGACGGGACGTACGTCGGCTGGGCGGACCGCTTCGCGGTGCTGCTCGCCGACCAGCTGCCGGAGCACGACGGCTTCCGCTACGCCAACCTGGCCGTCCGCGGACGCCTCCTCGACCAGATCGTGGCGGAACAGGTCCCCCGGGCGAAGGAACTCGCCCCCGACCTGGTGACCTTCTGCGCCGGCGGCAACGACATCATCCGCCCCGGCACCGACCCCGACGACGTCGCCGAGCGCTTCGAGCGCGCCGTCGCCGACCTGACCTCCGCCGTCGGCACCGTCATGGTGACCACCGGCTTCGACACCCGCGACGTGATCCTCCTCAAGCACCTGCGGGGCAAGATCGCCACCTACAACGGGCACGTCAGGGCGATCGCCGACCGCTACGGCTGCCCGGTCCTCGACCTGTGGTCGCTCAAGTCCGTCCAGGACCGGCGCGCCTGGGACGACGACCGGCTGCACCTCTCGTCCGACGGCCACACCCGGGTCGCCCTGCGCGCCGCCCAGGTCCTCGGCGTGCCGGTGCCCGCCGACCCCGACCAGGCGTGGCCGCCGGTCCCGCCCCGCGGACCGCTGGAGGTGCGCCGGGACGACATCCACTGGGCGAAGGAGTACCTCGTGCCCTGGATCGGGCGCCGGCTGCGCGGCGAGAGCTCCGGCGACCACGTCGAGGCCAAGCGCCCCGACCTCATGCCGCTGTAGGTCCCGGGAGGACCGGCGGGGGCACCGCGGCGGGGATCCGCTCCAGCACCCCGCCGGCGAAGACGTCGTACAGCGGCAGCGTCTCCAGGTGGACGTAGCCGATGTGGCAGTCGCAGACGGCGAGGGGGCAGGCGCGGGGGCGCAGGGCGGCGCGGTACGAGCCGTCGTACAGGTTCCCCAGCTCGGCCCTGACGAAGTGGCAGCGCCGCACCGTCCCCTCGCCGTCCACCGAGATCACCGACTCGCCCGTGCGGCAGGGCAGCCCCGCCGATCGGTGCGGATGCCGGCTGTAGGGGAAGAGCGGGTCGAGCGCCGTCCACGCGTCCGCCTCCGCGTCGGTGTACGTGTGCCCCTCGGCCGCGTTCACCCACAGGTAGACGTGGGCCGGCAGCGCGGCGCGCAGCCGGCGGGCGTGCTCCAGGTGCTCGGCCAGGCCGACCACGCCGACGCTGAACCGGACGCCCCGGTCGGCCAGGTCGCGGCACTTGCCGAGGAACCGCTCGTACGGCGTCTGGCCCGGGTGGTACGTGCACCAGAGCGCCACGCGCTCCGGGTCCGCGTCCGCCAGCCAGTCGGTCCGGCAGCTCAGATTGGTCTGGATCGCCACCCGCTCGACGTGCGGCAGCCGGGACAGCCCGACCAGCGCCCGCCGGTACCAGGAGCGCACCAGCCCCTCGCCCCAGGGCGTGAAGAGGATCCGCAGCCGGTCGCCGTCCTGTCCCGCCGCCCAGCCGGTGAACCGCTCCAGCGCCGCCCGGTCCGCGCGCAGCACCTCGGCGCCGTCCCGCCGCTTGGCGAAGGGGCAGTAGGGACAGTCGAGGTCGCAGGAGGAGAGCGGGCCCCGGTAGAGCACGGTGAGGTCCATGCCCGCGTCCGGCACGACGGACGGTGTCAGGTCCACGGCCGCCCCGCTACTTCGGCTCGTACGCGGCCATCGCGGCCCGCACGCCGGGGGAGAACAGCTCGGGGCCCAGCCCGTCGGAGTGCGCCAGGCCCTCCGGCGACAGCCGCAGGAGTCCCTCGGGCGCGTCCCCGTCCAGCCAGCCGAACGCCCCGAACCGCCCCAGCTCCACCGGGAAGTCCGCGAACGGCGAGGAGCCGAACCGCTCCTCGTACCCGGCGACCGGCATGCCCTCCGCCTGGAGCAGCGACTGCAGCAGATGGCGACGCCGGGCCTCGTCCGCGTCCACCGCACGGCCCACCTCGGCGTGCGCGAAGTCCCCGGCCTCCGTGTACGCGTCGATGAGGGTCCGGATCTCCCGCATGTCGACGGCGTAGTCGAAGGAGTAGTGGAGCGTCGAGGTGTAGGAGCGCGCCCCGCACCCCAGGCCGATCATCCCGTCCGTCTGGCAGGCGTGGTCGTCCGGCCCGAGCGGGGCGGCGTCCGCGCGGCGGAACATCCGCATCGACACCTGGGTGTAGCCGTGCGCGAGGAGGTGGTCCCGGCCGGACCGGTAGAGGCGCAGCCGCTGCTCGTCCCACGCCCGGTCCGCGGCGGCCGGATCCTGGAGCCGGCCGAGGCCGGTGAGCGGCCGGACGTACAGCGGGTAGAGGTACAGCTCCTCCGGGCGCCAGGCCAGCGCCGCGTCCAGCGAGACCTGCCACGAGCGTTCCGTCTGGCCGTCGATCCCGTAGATCAGGTCGATGTTCAGGACGGGGACGCCGGTGTCCCGGATGCGGCCGAGCGCCGCCTCCACGTCGGCGCGCCGCTGCGGCCGGACCGCGGCCCGCGCCTCGGCCTCCACGAAGCTCTGCACGCCGATGCTGAGCCGGGTCGCGCCCCGCTCCGCCAGGACGGAGAGCCGGTCGGCCGTCGCGGTCGAGGGCGAGGTCTCCACCGAGAGCGGCACCGCCCGCAGGTCCGCGCCCATCCGCTTCTCCGCGATGTCGCAGAGCCGCTCCAGCTCCCCGGCGGTGAGGAAGGTGGGCGTGCCGCCGCCGAACGCGGCGGTGGCGAAGCGGACCGGCCCGTCGTCGCCCAGCGCCTCGCGCACGGCCGCGGCCTGGCGGTCGAGCGCGTCCAGGTAGCGGCTCGTCAGCCCGTCCGGCGCGCCGACACGGGTGAAGAGGTTGCAGAAGCCGCAGCGGACCTCGCAGAACGGCAGGTGCGCGTAGAGGGAGAGGGCGTCCTTCGGCTCGTCCGCCCACAGGCCCCGGAGGGCCGGCCGCGCGGGGAGCGGACGGTAGGCGGTCTTGTGCGGGTAGGCGTAGACGTAGCTGCCGTACGGGCGGGGGGCGGGGGTGCTCACGCGGCGGCCTCCCGGTCGGGTCCCGGCAGGACGAACTGCGCGTAGGGCACGGTCCACACGACCTCGTGGCCGATCCGGTGGCCGGTGTGGCCGTCCTCCCCGTACGCGGTGCCGTGGTCGGAGCAGACGACGGCGAAACAGGGCCGACGGGCGCTCATCGCGGCGAAGAGCCGGCCGATGTGCCGGTCCACGTACTCCAGGGCCGCGGCGTGCGTCTCCCGGGAGTCGCCCGCCTCGCTCGTCGCCCCCGGGAGGTGGAACCAGTTGGGCTGGTGGAGCGCGGAGACGTTGACGAAGAGGAAGAGCCGGCGCTCCCCGGGGAGCCCGGCCACCACCTCCTCGGCGCGCGCGACCTGGGACTCGAACGAGGTCGGCGAGGCGACGCCGAAGGAGGGCTCCCAGTGGCTCTCCTGGAACAGGCCGGGCAGCACCGTGCCCAGCGGCGGCTGCTTGTCGAAGAAGCCCACGCCGCCGACGCAGACCGTCCGGTAGCCCTCGGCGGCGAGCGCGGACACCAGATCGGGGGTGTCGTGCACGAAGGTGCCGTCGGTGGTCGTCTCGCTCCCCGCGAACCGGGCCGCGAACAGCCGCGGGTGCGGCCCCGGCGCGGCCGGGGTCGGCAGGAACCCGGCGAACATCGCCTGGTGCGAGGCGTAGGTGAAGCTCCCGGGCGCGTGCCGGCGCTCCCAGACACCGCCCGGCAGATGCCGGGCCAGGTGGGGGAGGCGGCCCTCGGCCAGCAGCTCGACGGCCACGTCGTACCGGAGCGTGTCGAGGGTGACCAGGAGCAGGTCGTGGCTGCCGACGATCGCGTTCATGTCGGGCTGGTTCACGTGGTGCTCGTTCCTGTGGTGCGGTTCTCGTGCGGGGGACGTCCGGTCTCCGGGGCGGGCCCGGCGGTCCGGCCCGGGGCGACGGCGCGAGGCGGTCCGGCGGCGCGGGGGCCGGGGAATCCGGCCGCGACCTGGGCCCCGTACGTGTCGAGGCCCTCGGCGCCCCTGCCCGGCAGGCCCGTGAGGCCGGGCAGCAGGTCGCCGAAGGCGTTGACCTCGCCCACGGCGAAGCGGCGCCAGCCCGCTGCGGGCAGCAGGTCGACGCCCACGCAGCCGGTGCCGGGGAAGGCGGCGGCGGCCCGCTCGCACACGGCGAGCGCCTCCTCCCAGCTCCCCCCGGCGGCGGCGATCGAGGCCCGGGCGGCCGCCAGATCGCCCCGGGCGCCGCCCAGGTGCAGATTGGTCATGGGGGAGCGGCTGGTGCGGAGCACGGCGTGGGTGGCCCGGCCGTCGATCACCACCACCCGCAGGTCGGCCGTCCGGCCGCCCTGGGCGGCCTTCGGCAGCCACCGCTCGACGTGCAGGCCGTCGGGGGCCAGGGCGTCCACGATCGAGGCGATCTCGGACTCGCTCGTGTAGCGCCGTACCCGCAGGGAGTTGAAGAGCCGTCCGCCCGGCCCCCGCTCCACCGAGGTGGTCGCCTGGAACCTGCCCGCTCCGTTCGTCTCCACGGCCAGCACCCCCGAGGCCGAGGAGCCGTGCGCGAGCTTCACGAACACCCGGCGCAGACCGGACCGCCCCGTCAGCTCCCGGACGTCCGCCCAGCCGCGCACCACCGGGGCGGCGGCCCCGGAGGTCGGCGACTCGGGCACCGGCACTCCGGCGGCCCGCAGCCGTGCGTGGCCCAGCCGCTTGTCGAAGAGGACGGACAGCTCGCCGGGATCGTCGGCCAGGGCCGCCCCCGACCCGGCGACCGTGCGGGCGAGGCCCGCCACGGCCGCGGTGAACCGCGCGTACCAGAGGCCGCTGCCCTCGACCCGGGCCGGATCGTCGACGTCCCGCAGCAGCCGGTCGGCCACCGGGTCCTCGCCGGGCGAGTCCAGCCGCACGGTCTCGCCGGCGGCGAACCGGGCCTCGCCCCGCAGCACCTCGGGCCAGGACACCGCCCGCGCCCCCGGCAGCCCGGCGGCCCGCAGCGCGTCCTGGAGGAACGCGACGCGGCGGCCCGCCGGATCGCCGACGACCACCGGGCGCGGCCCGGTGGCGGCGGGGGGACGCGGGCGGACGGTCATTCGGCGACCGCGACGTACCGGTAGACCTCGCCGTCGCCGTCGTCCTCCGGCTCCTGGGCGTCGTCGAGGTCGACGGTCACGCCGTACGGGACGAGCGCGGCACGGACCCGCTCCTGCATCGCCTCCGAGAGGTAGTGGTGGGAGAGGTCGAGGTGGCCGAGGTGGGTCAGCGGCTGACCGTCGAGGAGCGCGGCCGCCCCCTCGTCGGTGAGCACACCCATCGACAGGTCGAGCCGCTCGATCCGCGCGACGACGGGCGCGCCCGCCACGGCGGACGCGACGGCGTCCTGCACGACGCTGTTGCACAGGCCCAGCCGACGCAGGGCGGGGAAGGCCGTGCCGGCGAGCAGCGGCGCCAGGTCCTCCGGCGTGCTGTCGCCGCCGTACTCGTCGGTGCCCAGCCAGAGTTCCAGGTTCTCCAGGGCGGGCAGGTCGCTGCCGACGATGCCGCGCACCACCTCGGCGCCGAGGCCGCCGGTCTCCACCACCAGCGTCTCCAGACCGGTGTGCCGCACCGGGGGGAAGGCCAGCGAGGAGCCCCCGCGCACCCCGAGCTCGCGCAGCTCCGGATAGGCGGCGAGCAGCGGCGTCACGTCGGACTGGATGATCCACGAGATCTCGCAGTCCTCGCCCGTCATGTCCCCGAGGAACACCGCCGCCAGACCCGTCAGCCGGTCGTTGGCGCCCATCAGGGCGGTCACGATGTCCGCCGACGAGTTCTCGTACGCCTCGTCCCAGCCGCCGACGACCAGCGCGCGCACCCGTCCCGTGTCGACGGTCTTCAGGAACCGCGCGAACCGCGCGTCCCACAGCTCGTCCCCGGGGTCGGAGTACGTCGGGGCGGAGATCCGCCAGGCGACCCGGTCGGCGTCGGGCAGCTCGCCCCGCGCGTCGGCGCCCGGGAAGTCGAACACGGGCAGGCCGTGGAATTCCTGAAGGTAGTGGCCAACGGTCATGACGGTGCTCCAGACAACGGACGAGAGGGGTCGGCTGACGGAAAGAGTTCTACCAAGCCCCACCGACAGCGCCCCCGGCCGGGTCGCCCCGGCCCGGGTCCCGCCCCGCCGACGGCCGGCTCCGGGGCGGCCGGGGGCCGTTGTCAGTGCCTCCCCCTAGCGTCGTTCCCGTGTCCGGCCGACCGTGCCGGACGACGAGGGGGAGAGCCATGTACCGGCAGGGAGACGTGCTCGTCGCGCCCGTCGACGAGGAGGCCGTCCCGGCGCGGGCGAGGACCGCGGCGGGGGAGCCCAGGGACGCCCGGGGGCGGCTCGTCCTCGCCCTCGGCGAGGTCACCGGCCACGCCCACGCCGTCCCCGGGCCCGGCCGGCTCGTGCGGGAGCAGGGCCCGTTCGGCCCGTTCCTGCTCGAACTGCCCGAGGGCGGCCGGGTGGTGCACGAGGAGCACGCCCCGATCGCGCTGCCCAGGGGCTGGTACCGGGTGGTGCGCCAGCGCGAGTACGTGCCCGGCGCGTACCGGATCATCGCGGACTGACGTCCGCCGGACCGCAACGACAGACGTGGGGGAGACCGACATGCACGACAGCACCGCGCGGGACCGGTGGCGGGCCGTCGCCGCGGCCACCGGCCCGGCCGACCGCGCCGCCGCCGAGGCCGGCGTCCTGCTCGCCTACCGCTCGGCGGGACTCGCCGGGCCGGGCCGGATCCTGTGGGCCGACTCGCCGCTCGCGGCCGTCACGCTCCTGCGCGGCCTGCCGGACCGCGGCCGCTCCGTGCGGGACGAGGTGCGCACCCGGCCGTGGGCGGCCGAGCGCCGCCGCGTCCACGACGCGCTGGGCCCGGCCGGCTGGGCCGACCACTGGCAGCGGACCGGGGCCGCCCTGTGGGACCCCACCCGGGCCCTCGCCGACCGGATACGGGCCGGGGTGACACAGGCCGTGGCGGACGCGGACACGGTGGCCGCCGGGCCGGGGACCGCCGCGCCGGGCACCGGGACCTCCGCGGCCGCTGCCGGAACCGCCGTGCGGCTGCTCCTCCTCGACGCCGTGCTCGGCCAGCACGACGCCGCCTGGCTCGCCGCCTTCGACGGACACGGCGACCGCCTGGCGGGCCTCGCCGCCGTGGCCCGGCACGCCGGGTGGTGGTGGCCGTACGAGGACGTCGCCGTCCTGTGCGAGCGGCCGGCCGTCCTGCACCGGGACGAGGCCGGCCGGCTCGACCGCGGGGACGGTCCCGCGCTCGCCTTCCCCGACGGCTTCGCCCTCCACGCCTGGCGCGGGATGCAGGTGACCGCGGAGTTCCTCGCCGCGCTCGTGGACCTCACCCCCGAGCGGATACGGGACGAGGAGAACGCCGAACTGCGCCGCGTGATGCTGGAGTACTACGGCTACGACCGCTATCTCGCCGCCTCGGGCGCCCGGCACCAGCACCGCGACGAGACCGGCGTCCTCTGGCGGATCGAGCTGGCCGACGACGAGGACGTCGTCATGGTCGAGGTCGTCAACTCCACGCCCGAGCCGGACGGCAGCCACCGCACCTACTGGCTGCGGGTGCCGCCCACGACGCAGACCGCGCGGGAGGGCGTCGCGTGGACCTTCGGGCTGCGCCCCGAGGCGTACGCGCCGCTCGTGCAGACCTGAGCGGAGCCCGCCGCGGGCGGCCCGGCTGGTACGGAGAGGTGAAGGGAGGCGCCGGTCAGGAGTGGCGCGCGGGAGGCCGCGCCGCCGGGTGCTGGGATGTGCCCGCCGGAGCCCCGGCCATCCCTCCCGAAAGGACCGCCCGTGACGATCCGCCGGCCCAGCGCCGCCCGCACCGCCCGTCTGCTCGCCGCCACCGCCGTGCTCGGCGGCCTCCTCGCCGGCACCGCGGCGCCCGCCCTGGCCGCTGCGTCCGCGCCGACGGCCGCACGGGCCGCCCAGGAGCCCGCGCCCGCGACGGTCACCGTCGCCGGGCAGGGCCGCGCCTCCGCGGCGCCGGACCTGGCGATCCTCTCCGTCGGCGTCGAGGCCAGCCGCAAGACGGCCAACGAGGCGATGGCCGCGCAGACCACGGCCGCCGAGTCCCTCCTCGACGTGCTGCGCCGCCAGGAGATCGCCGACCGGGACATCCGTACCGACAGCCTCTCGCTGTCCCCGGTCTACACGCAGAACGCGGCGGGCGAGAACAAGGTGACCGCCTACCAGGCCGGGCAGAACTTCTCGGTGAAGGTCCGCGTGATCGACCGGACCGGGCAGGTCATCGGCGCGGTCAACGACGCGACGGGCGACTCCGGCCGGATCAACGGTGTCGTCTTCGACGTCGCCGACCCGACGTCGCTGCGGGTCAAGGCCCGTGAGGCCGCCTACCAGGACGCGTACGACAAGGCGGCCCAGCACGCGCGGCTCAGCGGCCACCGGCTCGGCCGGCTGGTCTCGCTGACCGAGGGCGAGTCCGTGCGGCCCGGCGCCGGCGCCGCGCCCGCGCTCGCCGCGGACGAGCCGAGCGTGCCGCTCGCCCCGGGCGAGATCGAGGAGCAGGTCACGGTCTCGGCGGTGTACGAACTGCTCTGACGGGGCGCACGGCGCGCGGACGCCGGGAGCGGGACCGCGGGGCGCGGGGCGGCGGACGGGGCGCGTCCGCCCGTGGCCGCGCCCGCGCCGGTCACCGCGGCGCGGGGTCCGGCGCCGGGGCGGCCGGTCCCTCCGGAAGCCCCAGTTCCCGGGCGAGGGCGGCGTCCGCCCACCGGAGCATGGCGCTGCGGGAGAGGGAACCGGCGTACGCGGTGGTCTGCACGGCGAGGCCGTCGAGGAACGCGGTGAGGCGCCAGGCGGCGGCCGCCGGGTCCGGACAGTCGAACTCGCCCGCGGCGGCCCCCTCGGCGATCACCCGGGTCAGCGCCGCCTTCCACTCCTGGTCGAGGGAGCCGGCGACCCTGCGCAGCCCGGGGTCACGGAGCGAGGCCGCCCAGCCCTCGATCCACAGCCGCCAGCCCTTGGCCTGGCCGGTCGGGGCGTACCAGCGGACCGCGGCGCGGAGCCGCCGGACGGCGGTGGCCCGGCGTCCGAGCAGCCGCCGCAGCTGGGCGAGGTCGGCCTCGGCCGCGTGCGCGAAGGCGGCGGCGACCAGCTTCTCCTTGGTGGAGAAGTGGTAGAGCACGAGGGCGTTGCTGACGCCGAGCGCGGTGGCCACGTCGGAGATCCGGACGGCGGCGACCCCGCGCGCCTCGATCTGTTCGACCGCGGCACGCAGCAGCTCGTCCCGCCGCTCCGCCACGCTCAACCGCACTCTCGCCACGTCGGGCAGCCTACACAGCACCTGACGGGACCATGATCAAATGTGGTGTCCGTGCGTGGCCGGATCAGTACCAGCCGTAGCGTTCGGCGATCAGTGGCAGCCGCTCCGCCACCAGCGCGTGCGCCGCGGCGCGCGGGCTCGTGCCGTCCGCGGCCGCCCGGTCCAGCATCCCGCCCACCAACGTCCGCATCGCGGCCCGCACCCGGTCGAACGCCTGCTCGGCGTCGGCCTCGATGTCGCCGAAGAGCGTCCACCACCACCAGGCGTTGGTGCACGAGTTCACCACCACGTCCGGCAGCACGGTCACCCCGCGCGCGGCCAGCGCCTCCTCCGCCTCGGGGAGCACCGGCATGTTCGCCGCCTCCGCGATCCAGCGGGCCGTGATGCGCCCCTGGTTCCCGGCGTCCACCGCGTACGAGACGGCCGCCGGGACGAGCACCTCCGCCTCCGCCGACAGCCAGGCGTCCGCCGCCTCCTCCCGGTCCCCGGGCCGCAGCGCGGAGCGGTCGACGGCGCCGTGGGCGTCGCGGGCGGCCAGCAGCGCCTCCACGTCGAGGCCGCCGGGGTTCACGAGGGTGCCCCGGACGTCGGCCACGGCCACCACCCGCAGCCCGGCCCGGGCGAGGAACCGGGCGGTCGCCCCGCCCATGGTGCCGAGCCCCTGGAGCGACACCCGGGTCCCGGCGTACTCCCGACCGGCCCGGTCCAGGGCCACGAGCACGGACTCGGCCACCCCGAGGCCGCCGACCAGCTCGTCGAGGCCGATGCCGTCCACCTCGATCGCGAACGCGTCGGCGAGCCGCCTCCGGGCCGCCGCCTCGTCCTCCAGGAGCGGGTACACGGCCTGCACGGAGGACTCCAGCCCCGCCTCCGCCACGGCGCGGTCCACCAGCTCCTGGGTGAGGCCGAGGTCCTCCCCGGTCGTCCAGAACCGCTCCACGTAGGGCCGCATCGCGCGCAGGTAGCGGACGAGGACGCCGTACGCCTCCGGGGAGCGGGGGTCGCAGTCGATGCCGCCCTTCGCGCCGCCCAGCGGCACGTACCGGGCCGAGGGGTCGTAGTGCAGGACCTCCTTCATCGTCATCCCGCGGGCCAGCCCGGCCACCTCCTCCGCCGTGCACCCCTCCCGCATCCGCAGCCCGCCGCTGGCCACGCCGCGCACCAGCCGGTCCACGACCAGATGGCCCCGGCGGCCGGTCACGTGGTCCGTCCAGGAGACGGAGAGCAGGGGGTCGGTACGCATCGCGCGGCTCCTCGGGAGGGACGGTCGGCCGGACGGCCTTACTGAACGATGATTCAGTATGGACGACCGTCCCGGCCGTTCGCGGCGCGGGCCGCCCATAATGGAACGACCCCCAGAGACCAGGAGGCCCTGTGACCGGTACCGGCTCCGACCGCTCGCCGCGCGCCCGGCTGCGCGCGCTCCGCCCCGAGTCCTTCGGCGCGGATCCCACGGGAGCGCGCCTCGCCCGCATCCTGGGCTCGCCGAACTTCGCGGACGGGATCTTCCAGAACCCCGAACCCGCCCGACGCGGCCCCTCCGGCTCCACCGTCGACTTCGCCAAGATCTACTTCGACAAGGAGGGACGCGCGCGCCGCGCGCCCACCGGCACGATCCCCGTCCATCCGACCACCCTGGCGGACCTGGCGAAACCCCCGGCCACGGGGCTCCGCATCACCTGGATGGGGCACTCCGGCGTCCTCGCCGAGATCGACGGCCGCCGGGTCCTCTTCGACCCCGTCTGGGGCGACCGCTGCTCCCCCTTCCCCTTCGCCGGCCCCAAGCGGCTCCACCCGGTGCCGCTGCCCCTCGCCGCGCTCGGCCCGGTCGACGTCGTGGTGATCTCGCACGACCACTACGACCACCTCGACCTGCCGACGATCAAGGAGCTCGCCACCACCGACACCCTCTTCGCGGTGCCGCTGGGCGTCGGCGCGCACCTGGAGCGCTGGGGCGTGCCCGCCTCCCGCCTGCGCGAGCTGGACTGGAACGAGTCCACCGGGATCGGCGACCTGACCCTCACGGCGACCCCGGCCCGTCACTTCTGCGGCCGCGGCCTGCGCAACCGCCAGATGACGCTCTGGGCCTCCTGGGTGGTCGAGGGTCCCTCCCACCGGATCTTCCACAGCGGCGACACCGGCTATTTCTCCGGCTTCGAGACCATCGGCGCCGCCCACGGGCCCTTCGACGTCACCATGATCCAGATCGGTGCCTACTCCGAGTTCTGGACCGACATCCACATGACCCCCGCCGAGGGCATGCGGGCCCACCTCGACCTCCAGGGCGGCAAGCCCGGCGGCGTCCTGCTCCCCATCCACTGGGGCACCTTCAACCTCGCCCCCCATCCGTGGGCCGAGCCCGGCGACTGGACGAAGGACGCCGCGGAGGAGGCCGGGCAGGCCGTCGCCTTCCCCCTCCCCGGCGAGCCCTTCGAACCCGGCGGCAAGCTCCCCGGCGAATCCTGGTGGCAGGCCGTCTCCCGCCCGGGCCCCCGTCCCTGGCGCCACGCCCGCCCCGCCCCGGTCCCGGCCGAGGGCCACGCCGAGGACCTCGACCTCGCCGGCGAACGATGACGCCGCCCCGTCCCCGCGGTCGTTCCTAGGGGCCGAGCCGAGCCGAGCCGAGCCGCCCCCCCGTCCCACATCGTGATCTCCCGCGGTGTGGGACGCGGTGTTCTCCGGGGGCGAGGATCACCGACGGTCACGTCCCGGTCGCGGACGACGGCCGGGCGGAGGGCGGGCGGAGGGCGGCCGGGGGGCCGGACCGCGGGGCGGGGGTGGTGCGTGGGGGGCGTGAGGGGAAGCGCGCAGGCGGCGGGGGGCGTGCGGACCTGACGGTCCGTGGCCTTCCCGGGGGGATTCCGTTCACGAACGATTTCCGCAGGGGGCGGAGGCGAGTTCACGCCTCCGCCCCCTTCCGTTCCTGCTCAGGGGGTGCTGCCGACGGTGTGTCGTCAGGTTTCGGCCAATGCTTCTCGGCCTGTCGTGCGAGGGGTGATACCAGACGGGGTCGGACTACGGGTAAGTTTGCCAACTGCGCACCGCACATGAACGGTTGACGACTACAGTGTGTGGTTGATGATCATCGGTAGGCTCATCGCACCCCCCACGCAGACCACCCCCGAAGACCCCGCAGAACACTCCCGCAGTACGCCGATTCCCGGGCACGTACCAAGGACACTCATGTCTCAACTTCGCGCACCCGCCTCGCGGTCCGACCGACGCGAGGGCGGGCGGCACGGCCGGTCAGGCGCCCGCTCCGCCTCCGGCAGCAGCGGCGGCACCCCGCCGGCCCAGCCCGCCGCACCGCTGTCGACGGAAGCCCGCATACGCCCCCAACTCCTGCGCACCTCCGTGCTCCCCGCCGTCGCGGTGGCACTGGGCGGCGCGGCGGCCGTCCTCTTCACCATCCGCTCCACCGGAGCCAGCCCCACCCCCGGCCTCTGGGCCGCCCTCACGGGCGCGGCGGCCCTCACGGTCGCCTCCGTGACGGCCGCGGCGCTCGGCGCCGACCGGGCCGCCAAGGCCGTTCTCGACCGCTGCAACGCCCTGCGCCGCTCCAGTGCCCGCGGCCAGAGCGAACTGCGCACGGTCGTCG
Organism: Streptomyces sp. NPDC104202; assembly: GCF_055584185.1. Classification (NCBI taxonomy): domain Bacteria; kingdom Bacillati; phylum Actinomycetota; class Actinomycetes; order Kitasatosporales; family Streptomycetaceae; genus Streptomyces; species Streptomyces sp. NPDC104202. Next base: position 232,457 of record NZ_JBVJMN010000003.1, read on the forward strand.
AACAGTTGCGCAAGGGCGAGGGCATCCCGCCCCGGCCCGCCCTGCCGACCGGCACCGCCACAGGTGACGAATTCGACCTGCTGTCGCAGGAACTGAACCGGTCCCACGAGGCCGCCGTCGCCGCCGTCGTCCAGGCGTCCCGGCTCTCCAGCAGCGTCGGCAACGAACAGAAGGTCGAGGTCTTCGTCAACCTCGCCCGGCGCCTCCAGTCCCTGGTCCACCGCGAGATCCAGCTCCTCGACGAACTGGAGAACGAGGTCGAGGACCCGGAGCTGCTCAAGGGTCTGTTCCACGTCGACCACCTGGCCACCCGCATCCGCCGGCACGCGGAGAACCTCGCCGTCCTCGGCGGCGCCATCTCCCGCCGCCAGTGGTCGAGCCCGGTCACCATGACCGAGGTCCTGCGCTCCTCCATCGCCGAGGTCGAGCAGTACCCGCGGGTGAAGCTGGTCCCCCCGATCGACGGTACGCTCCGGGGCCATGCCGTGGCCGACGTCATCCACCTCCTCGCCGAACTGGTCGAGAACGCGACGCTGTTCTCCGCGCCGCACACCACCGTGCTGCTCCGCGCCCAGTACGTCACGGCCGGCCTCGCGATCGAGGTCGAGGACCGCGGCCTCGGCATGCCCGTCACCGAGCAGAACAAGATGAACGCCCTGCTCGCCGACCCCGACCAGGTCAACGTCGCCCACCTCCTCCAGGACGGGCGCATCGGGCTCTTCGTCGTCTCCGCGCTGGCCCGGAGGCACGGCATCGCCGTCCGCCTCCAGTCCAACATCTACGGCGGCGTCCAGGCCGTCCTCGTCCTCCCGCAGGGCCTGCTCGGCGCCGACCCGGAGGGGCTCGCGCAGCACGAGCGCCAGACCGCGGCGACCCCCGGATCCTCCGCGATCCCGCCCGGCCAGGTGCAGATGCAGCCGCAGCCCGCCGCCCCCCCGCCGGCCGCCGTGCCGCAGGCCCCGGTGCCTGCCCCCATGACGGCCCCGGCGCCGGTGCCGAACCCGCTGACGGCCCCCCTGCCGGGCCCCGTGGCGGCACCCGCCCCGGTCCGCGCCCCGGCGCCCGCCGCCGCGCACGGGACGGCCCCCGCCGCCCCCGTACCGCCGTCCACGCCCTTCCCGGAGCGGGCCCCCGTCCGCGCCGAGGAGGAGCCCGGCTCCCGCTCGCACGCGTACCCCCGTACGCACGTGCCGTCGGACGGGTACGCGGCCTTCGAGCACGCCCCCGCCCCGTCGGGGCAGCCGGGCGGCGCCGACCACACGGCACCGCCCGCCTCCCTGGTCTCACCGCTCCCCCCGGCTCCCCGTGCCGAGGACAACGGGCGCCCGCTGCTCCCCAAGCGGCGCGCCCAGGAGCACCTCGTCCCGCAGCTGCGCGACGAACCCGTGGCCCGGAGGACCGAGGAGCACGCCCTGCACGACCCCGGTCTGATGGCCGCGTTCCAGCGTGGAATCGGCCTCGCCGAGTCCCAGCCCGCCCCCCAAGAAGCGCTGCGTCCAGGCGACGCGCACAAGGAGTAGATGCACCATGGCGAGCAATGTGCCGACCGGCCATTCCTCGGACCTCGACTGGCTGCTGAGCGGACTGGTCCAGCGGGTCCCGTACACCCGCAACGCGGTCCTGCTCTCCTCCGACGGCCTCGTGAAGTCCGTGCACGGCCTCGACCCCGACGCCGCCGACCACATGGCGGCGCTCGCCTCCGGGCTGTACTCGCTCGGGCGCAGCGCGGGCGCCCGGTTCGGCGACGGCGGCGAGGTCCGGCAGGTGGTCGTGGAGCTCGACTCCACCCTCCTGTTCGTCTCCACCGCGGGTTCCGGCACGTGCCTGGCGGTCCTCGCCGGGCGCGAGGCGGACGCCGCCGTCCTCGGCTACGAGATGGCGATGCTCGTCAAGAGCGTCCGGCCGTACCTGGTCACCCCCGCCCGGCAGGCCGCAGGCATGGTCGGTGGCCTGGGACAGTGAACGTGACCCCCGCTTCGGAAGGGCCCTGGCTCGACGACGCCGCCGGCCGGCTGATCCGTCCGTACACCGTCAGTGGTGGCCGGACCAAGCCGACCACGGCACTCGACCTGCTGTCGATGGTGATGGCGACCGGTTCGTCACCGCAGACGCACATGGGGCCCGAACACAGCCTGGCCCTCGGGCTGTGCGACGGGCCCACCTCGGTGGCCGAGATCGCGGCGCACTTACGGCTCCCGGCCGTGGTCACCAAGGTCCTCCTCTCCGACCTCGTGGACTGCGGGGCGCTCACCGCCAGGGCCCCCCGTTTCCACGCCAACCCAACCGACCGTTCCTTGCTGGAGGCAGTGCTCGATGGCCTACGACAACGGCTCTGAGCGTCATGACGGCTCCGCGGCCGACCCCTTCCCCACCGCGCTCAAGATCCTGGTGGCGGGCGGGTTCGGCGTGGGCAAGACGACCCTCGTGGGCGCGGTCAGCGAGATCGAACCGCTGAGCACCGAGGAGCTGCTGACCTCGGTCAGCGCCGCCACCGACAGCCTGGAGGGCGTGGAGTCCAAGACCACGACCACCGTCGCCATGGACTTCGGCCGCATCACGCTGGACGACCGCCACGTGCTCTACCTGTTCGGCACCCCGGGCCAGGAGCGCTTCTGGTTCATGTGGGACGAGCTGTCCGAGGGCGCCCTCGGCGCCGTCGTCCTCGCCGACACCCGCCGGCTCCAGGAGTGCTTCTCCGCCGTGGACTTCTTCGAGCGGCGGGGTATCCGCTTCGTCGTCGCGGTCAACGAGTTCGACGGCGCCTACCGCTACGAACCCCACGAGGTACGGGCCGCCCTCGACCTCAAGCCGGACGTGCCGGTCGTCCTCACCGACGCCCGGATCTCCAGTTCCGGCATCCGCACCCTGCTGACCCTCGTGCAGCACCTCCTCACCACGATCCCGGACACCGTGCCGAGCTACGGAGCCACGCCATGACGTACGACCCGACGGGTCACCTCCTGCTGACCCCCGTCGACAAGGAGGCGCCGGCCCGAGTCCAGCGGCTGCGCGAGCTCGGGCTCGGGGAGCGGCCGGACCCGGCGTTCGACGAGTTCGCCCACCGCCTCGCGGAGGTGACCGGCGCACCGTTCTCGATGGTCAACTTCATCGACGAGAACCGGCAGTTCTTCGCCGGGCTGCACACCCCCGAGGGCACCCACTCGGGCAGCGACCTCGGCGCGGCGGCCGCCGCGGGCGGTGGCGGCGTCGGCCGCTTCATGGCCCGTGACCACGGCTACTGCCCGCACGTGGTGGTGCGGCGCAAGGCCCTCGTCCTGGAGGACGTCTGCGACTACCCGCGCTTCGCGGGGAACCCGGTCGTCGACGAGATCGGCATCCGCTCGTACATGGGGGCGCCGCTGATCGACCGCACCGGCGTCGCGCTGGGCACCATCTGCGTGGTCGACACCGACGTCCGGCCGTGGGGGCGTGCCGGTCTCGAGACGATCAAGGGCATGGCGGCCGAGCTCATGGAGCAGATCAACCGGCGCGAGGACGGCATGTTCTGACGGTCCCGCAGGACACACACCGGAGCCCCGGTGCGGCGACGGCCGCACCGGGGCTCCGGCGTCCGAGGGCTCAGGCGTGCACCGGCTCCAGGTCCGGGGTGCGGACCAGCTCGGAGAGGCGCTCGGACCAGCTGCCCTTGTCCTGGCCGAGCGCGACCTCGGCCAGGCGCAGGAGCTGGATGTCGGAGGTGCCGGCCGGGGCGAAGATGTGGTGCGCGTCCCGCAGGTAGCGCTCGATGGCCCGGTCCGTGAAGAGGCCGGCCGCGGCGTGGATCTCCATGGCGTTGCGGCCGGAGTCGACGGCCGACTCCACGTTGACGAGTTTGGCGTTCATCAGCTCGGCGTCGCAGGACAGGCCCTGGTCGAGCAGGTGCACCGCGTGGTACGCGGCGAGCCGGGCGGTCATCAGCCGGGACTGCATCTGGCCCAGCTTCAGCTTGACCGTCGGCAGGTCGTGGAGCGGCTTGCCGTAGCGGATGCGCTCCGAGGCGAACCGGGTGGTCTCCTCCAGGATCGCCTGGTGGATGCCGAGGGAGACCGCGGTGAGGTTGGCCCGGCCGTACAGCACGCTGGAGGAGTACGCGACGGCGAGCCCGTCGCCCTCGTCGCCGAGGCGGTTGGCGGCCGGAACCCGGCAGTTCTCGAAGATCAGCTCGCCGAAGCTGAAGCCGTGCAGGCCCATCGCCGGCTGCTGCGGACCGGTCCTGAAGCCCGGGCGATCGGATTCGACCAGGAAGGCCGTGAGTCCCTTCGATCCGGGACCGGTCCGGACCACGACGCCGTGCAGGTCACCGACGTGGCTGTTGCCGACGTAGACCTTGCTGCCGTTGAGGACGTAGTCGTCGCCGTCCCGCACCGCGCTGGCGCTCATGCCGAGGACGTGGCCACCGGACTCGGGCTCGGTGACCGCGATGGTCGGCAGGCACTCGCCGGCGGCGACCGCGGGCAGCCAGGTCTTGCGCTGCTCGTCGCTGCCGAAGTGGACGATCTTCGCCGTGCCCAGCTGGGATGCCTGGACCATCGCGCCCATGGCGCCGCTGACGCGGGAGAGCTCCTCGATGATGATCGTCTTGGCCAGGTGGCCGGCGCCCATGCCGCCGTACTCCGGGCTGATCGTCGCGCCCAGCCAGCCCTGCTCGGCTATGCGCCGGGACAGCTCGTGGTGGACGGTCCGGGACGCCTCCATCTCGGCTATGCGGGGCCGCACCTCACGCTCAGCGAAATCGCGGACCGTCTTCCTGAGCTGATGATGCAGTCGGCTGCTGAAGTAGCTGTCCATCCGAGTCCCTCCCGCGTAACGCCTGACCGGTGGGGTTGACCGGGCAGGTGGTGCATCGGCAGTGGTCCCGTCCCGAACAGGCCGACCACTTCATGGTGTTGATCTTTCCGGGGTGGAGCAATATCGCCACGATTTTTGGCCGAAACCGGAACGGTTGACGATTGTTTCCGACTGTGTTTCGCGTGCTCTCGGCCTGTTCGGTCCGATCCCGGGTCCCTTCCCCGTGAGCATCTTTCTGCCACATGCCAAAGGCATCGAAGGTGTGGGCATATGGCCCCGAGACCCTCCGCTTCACCCCATGCACCCCTTCATCACCAGAGAGACGGCATTCCGGATCTCTTCCGGCCCTCTCTCCTGCCCAGGTGGCGGGCCTGCCGGACCTCCGCGCCGCCCCTTTCGGCCCTGCCCAGGGGGCGTGCGGTCGCATCTCCGGGCGCCCCGGCGCATCACACAGAGTGAGCATCCCGTTCCCGCGCGCGCCCTCCCGTGTCCCGGGAAAGGCGTTCGTGACCACCCTCGAAAGTGCGGTATTGTTCTCATGCGCGTTCGGCCAGGGGAAACCCCAGGTCAGACGGGCACCGGGACGTGGCGCAGCTTGGTAGCGCACTTGACTGGGGGTCAAGGGGTCGCAGGTTCAAATCCTGTCGTCCCGACTCGAAAGAGTCGTGGTTCAAGGGGCCGTTTCAGAGCGATCTGAAACGGCCCCTTGACCGTTTCCCGGACGGGTCCGGGCGACGGCCGGGATCCGGAAGGGGCGGCCTAGCCGACGAGGTTCCTCGTCGTGGTGGCGACCGGCGGGGTGACGCGAAGGCGGGTGATGACCTCTTCGCGGGCGACCGCCGGCAGGAAGTAGCGCCACAGGGCCGCGACCTGCTCCAGGAGGTCGCGGCGGCCCGTGGAGATGTGGGAGTAGAGCTGCACGCCGGAGTACGACGCCATGAGGATGGTCGCGAACTCCCGTTCGTCCACGCCGAAGCGCAGCTCGTTGCGGGTGCGGGCGGCCATCAGCTGACGGTGGAAGTGCTCCGCCCACTCGTCGTAGGCCGTGGCGTCGCGGCCGCCGAACTCCTGCTGCTCGACGGCCAGGCGGACGCTCGCACGAAACAGGACGTTGTTCTGGAGTTCCTGGGCGAGGTGATAGCTGGTGTCGATGAGCCGCTGGAGCCCGTCCTGGCCCTTCGGCAGCTCGACGAAACTCTGCTGGGCTGCGACCACCGCCTCGGCGATCTCCCGCTTCGACTTGAAGTGGAAGTACATACCACCTTGGGTGACCTGGGCTTTCTCCATGATCGTCCGGATGCTGGCGGCGTGGTACCCGCACTCGTCGAAGACTTCGGCGGCCGCTCGCAGGACGGTCTCACGCGTCCTCACGGCACGCTCCTGGCGCAATTTGGACATCGTGGTCCGTCCCTTCAGAAAACGATCGATCTGTATTTTACGTCGGGTCACGCGATCAGCCCGCAGGGGGGTCGAGCGGGCGCCGGACCCCTTCCCAGAGGGTGTCCCACAGCCGGGAGCACTCCTCCCGGGGCATCTCCGGCACGCGGGCCCGGCCGGCGCGGGGCAGGCAGCCCGCCCCGTAGACGAACAGGGCCACGAGCATCTCCACCTGCTCGGGGCGCAGCCGCTCGGGGAGGGCGCCGCTCAGGTGCGCCTGCCTGGCCAGCCGCCGGACGGCGCCGAACCACGGGGACGACCAGGTCGTCTCGGCGTCGGGCCGGTCGAGTTCGAGGCGGAGGGAGCAGCGGACCTCGACCGACTCGTGCATGCGGTCCACCAGGTCGGACACCAGGTCGCCGATCTGGGCCAGGGGTTCGCGCCCCGGCTCCGTGCCGGCCGCCTCCTCCGGTGTCACGCCGATGAGTTGGCGGGCACGGAGGACCACCGCGTCGGCGAGGTCGTCCTTGTTCTCGAAGTGGAAGGTGAGCGCGCCGGTCGAGAGGCCGGCGGCCGTCGAGATCCGGTTCAGCGAGGTCGCCGCGTACCCGTGACGGTCGAACTCGATGGCGGCGGCCCGGATGAGGGCCGCCCGTGTGCGCGCGGCGCGCTCTTGTGTCATGACTCTGGCCCTTGTCTGCTTGCCGGTTCGCACCCGCTCCACCGGGGATGCCGACGACGCCGCGCACGGGCCGCGGCGCCGGGCCCGTCCCGGAGTCATCGGAAGTAAAGACTCTACAAAGAAACCGTCGTCCTGGCGGACGGGTCGGCGCTCTCGGCTCGATCTGGCCGCAACTTACAGAGCGATCGCCTTGTTTACGCCCCTCCGGACGGCCCGGAGTTCTGTGACGCTCCTCACGGGACGGCCGGTGTGTCGCTTCCCGACGATCGTAAGCCCGATGGGTCAGGGTTGGCTTGAACAGGGGGAATCCGCCTCGTCAGGTGTTCGTTACCCGCCGGACGCGTGGCTGTGACCGGCTCCTGGTTGTCTCGGGTGGCGGCCTTCGGAGTGCGTCAAATGAGGTCGACAAAAAAAACAACCGTCCTTTATCTTTCTTGGGCCGCAGGGCTTGCGGCTCTCTACGGACGACGACGTTCGTGCTCTCGATCGAATGCAGGCATCTGCTCGTGAGGTTCGGAGTACTGCACATGCCCCACACCCTCCCCACCGCTGGAGTGACGGCCGTCCCGCGGCAGTTGGTCCACAAGTCCGCCGTCAGCGAGGTCCTCCTCACCGGCTACGAGCGCGAGGGCGACGACACGTTCGCCGTCACCGCCCAGTGGCCCCGGTCCCACAGCTTCTACGACGTCGTGGCGGGGTGGCACGACCCGCTGCTCGTCGTCGAGACGGTCCGCCAGTGCATCCCCTTACTCAGCCACCTCGGCTACGGGGCGCCGGAGGACCACCGCCAGATCTGGGACCACCTGACGTGGTCCGTCGACCAGGAGGCCCTGAGGGCGAGCGCCGCCCCCGCCGAGATACGCCTGGCCGTCCGCTGCCGCGACGTCGTCAGCCGCGGGGGCCGGCCCGTCGCCATGGTGCTCACCGCCGAACTCAGCCGGGACGGGGCGCGGTTGGGCAGTGCGACGACGCGCTTCACCAGCCACTCCCCGTCCGTCATCGCCCGGCTGAGGGACCCCTACCGCAAGCTCCTCAGCTCGACCCTGCCGCCCGTCTCGCTCCCCGCGCCCGTCCCCGCGGAGCACGTCGGACGGGACCGCCCCCGGGACGTCGTCCTGGCGCCGGGCGGAGCACCGCACCGCTTCCTCCTGAGGACGGACGGACGGCACCCCGTCCTCTTCGACCACGAGACGGACCACGTCCCGGGGATGCTCCTCGTGGAGGCGGCGCGCCAGGCCACCCTGGCGGTCGCGTACCCCGGAACGGTGCGGATCACCGGGATGGACAGCGTCTTCGACAAGTACGTCGAGTTCGACCGGCCGTGCGTCGTCGAGGCCCAGGTGCTCTCCGAGGAGACCTCCGGCGAGGTGTCGACGCGCGTGACGGCGGTCCAGGACGGGGCGGTCGCCTTCACGGCCCTCGTCACCGCGCACCGCGCGCCCGCCGTCGACCACTTCGCCCGGAGCTACTGACCCGGCGTCCACGGCGGACCGGACCGGGCGCGGGCGTCCGGCTCCGCCGGCCGCGCCCGGGAACCCGTCGGGGGACCGGTGCGCCGCTCCCGCGCCGACCGGACGCGGGCGGCGTCCGCCGAAGACGAGCGTCACATCCACGAGGGGGAGAAGAACCATGCAGGAGACGGAGCGGACGGCCCAGCGGCGCCACGGCGGGCGTGCCCGGCCGGCCCCGGGAACCGTCCCGGGGCCGCGGACCCACGACACACCGGCCGAACCGCCCGCCGTGCGGCCGGCGAGCTGGTCCGACAGCCTGGCTCTCGTCATGGACGCACTGCGCCGCACGAGCGTCGGGGAGCTGAGCGTGATGCTGTCCCCCGAACTGCTCGACGACCCCCGGGTGTGCGAACAGGCCCGAGCCCTCGGCGGGTTCGCCGTCGCGCGCGGCACGCGGGTGCGCGTGCTCCTCCAGGCGGAGGGGGAGGACCGTGACCGGCTCCCCGACCACGTCCGGAGGATCGCGGACACCGGGGCCCTGCTGCGCACCATGTCCCGGTCCGGGGGGCCGATGATCGTGCTCGACGACGGACTCGCGGTCCTGCCGATGACGCCGGACGTCGGGTCGTGGTCCTGCACGCTGCTGCGCGGCAGGACCCTGGTCGCCGCCTACAAGGCGCTCTTCGACGCGACCTGGCGGCTGAACGCCCGGTTCGACGGCGTCGCGCCGGCCCCGCGGGACGCGGTGGAGGAGGCCCTCGGCCTCACGCCGCGCGAGCGCGAGGCGCTGCGGCTGCTGGCCGAGGGCCTCACCGACGAGGGCATCTCCCGCCGGACCGGCCTCTCCGTGCGCACCCTCAGGCGCGTCATCGCGGGGGTGATGCTGCGGATGGGGGCGCAGAGCCGCTTCCAGGCGGGAGCGGAAGCGGCCCGGCGCCACTGGATCTGAGGCCCGGCGCGCCCGGTCACACCCTCCAGGGCAGGTCGCGGGGGAGTACGGACGCCGCCCGCAGGGGCAGCGTCTCGGGGCCGCGCAGCACGACGTGGGGCCGGAAGGGAACCTCCTCGTCCACGAGGCGCGGGGCGGTGACCCGCTGGGCGAAGCGGACGAGGGCGAGTTCCGCCTCCAGCCGCCCCAGCGGCGCCCCGAGGCAGTAGTGCGTCCCGAGCCCGAACGACAGGTGCCGGCCCGCCTCCTGGCGGTCGGCGCGGAGCCGGTGCGGGCCGGCGAAGACGTCGGCGTCGCGGTTGGCCCCGCCGAGGAGCAGCACCATCGTGGTGCCCCGCGGGATCTTCGTCCCGCGTACCTCCATGTCCTCGCGCGCGTGGCGGTGCACGATCTGCAGGGGCGCGTCGAGACGGAGCAGCTCCTCGACGAGTCCCGGGGCGGTCGAGGGGTCGTCGCGCAGGGCCGCCAGCTCCCCCGGCCGGCGCAGCAGCGCGTACAGGCCGTTGGCGAGGAGGTTGACCGTCGTCTCGTGCCCCGCGTTGAGCAGCAGCCGGCAGGTGGTCACGATCTCCTCGTCGGAGAGCGGCAGGCCGTCGACGCGGGCGGCGAGGAGCCGGGACATCACGTCGTCGCGCGGCTCGGCCCGGCGCTCGGCGGCCAGCCGGGAGAAGAACTCCGTCAGTTCCCCCTCCGCCCGCAGGCGTGCGTCCGCCCCCGGGGCCGGCGTACCCAGGAAGGCCATGTACGGGTCGACCGCGCGCCCGAGCAGCGAGGACCGCGTGCGGTACCAGCCGCGTTCTCCGGTGTCGATGCCGAGCACCCGGCAGATGACGGTGACGGGGAGCGGGGAGGCGAAGGCGCCGACGCCGTCGAGGACGTCGCCGCGCGCGACCGCCTCGCCCATGTCGTCGATCAGCCCGTCGATCAGGTCCTTGACCATCGGGGTGAGCCGCCGGACCGCGCGGGGCGTGAAGTCCCCGGCGGTCAGCCGGCGCAGGACGGTGTGCCGGGGAGGGTCGGCGAACAGGAAGGAGGGCAGCTCCGCCCGCGGCCCGCCGTCGGAGCCCCCGCCGTCACCGCCCGCCCGGTACAGGGAGGCGTGGCCGCGGTCGTTGCTGGCCCGGGGGTCGCGCAGGACTTCGGAGCACGCCGCGTGGGAGGCGAGGACGACGACGGGGTGCTCGCCGTCCATCCACACGGGCTCCGCGGCCCTGATCTCCTCGTAGCGCGGATACGGGTGAGCCCGGGCCTCGGGATCGAGGAGGCCGCGCGCCGTCGCGGCAGGGTCGCCCGCGGGACCGGCGTACGGGCACGAGACGTCGCGGTTCACCGGCCCGCCCCTGTCCCGAACGGCTCCACGTCCCTGAGGGCGGGGACCTCGCCCCGTGCGGCCGCCAGTTCGGCGAACCGGGTGAGCCCGAGGAGGCCGCGCGGGTCGAGGTCGTACCGCAGCGTGCGGTAGTAGACCTCGAGTTGGGCACGGGTGAAGCCCGATGTCTCCGCCTCCCGCGCGGCCACCTCGCCGAGCGAGCCGAGCCCCACGTCGCGGGCGTGGAGGAGGCGGTCGAGGGCGTCGGCGACCGCCTCCGGGCGGCGGCGCGCGTACTCCCGGCGCACCGCCCACACCGCGAAGACCATCGGCAGCCCGGTCCACCCGGTCCACAGCGCGGCCGTGTCGTGGACCCGGTGCCTCCCCTCGGCCTGCCACGGGGCGGGCTGCCAGGCGTCGGCCTGCCCGTCGAAGAAGGCGCGCAGGGCGGGGTCGCCGATCACGACGGCCGCGTCCCCCTCCTCCAGCAGGGCCGCGGGGTCCGGCGGGCCGGTGAAGTAGGTGGGGGACAGACCGACGACGTCCTCCAGCAGGATCCGGGCCAGAAGGGCGGTCGTCCTGCTGGTCGACGTCAGGCCCACCCGGGGGGTGCGGAGCGCGTCCAGGGGGCCGGGCGTGACGATGTTGCAGGACAGGACGGCGCCTTCGGCGGCGATCGCCAGGCCGGGCAGGAGGAGCAGGTCGTCGGTGTGCCGCAGGTACGCGGCCAGGGAGATCGGCCCCATGTCCAGCTCGCCGGAGACCAGCCGCTCTCCGGCGAGCTCCGCGCTGAGCAGTCTGATGTCGGGCAGCGATCCCGTCCGCCGCAGTCCCCACAGCAGGGGACGGCAGTTCAGGAAGGAGATCAGGCCGACGCGGGGCGCCCCGAGGGCGCCCGGTCGCGCCGTGACGGCGGGGAAGGACACGGTGGACTCCTGGTGTCGGGAGCGGATGGCGGACGCCCGGCCTACTTGCGGCCCCACGACTGGATCAGGGCGGGCGTCAGGTCCCAGAAGTCGGGGTCCGCCAACAATGCGTAGAAGCCCTGGAGTTCGTCCTCGGTCGCATGACCGCCCTCGACGAGCCGTGCGTGCGACATGTGCACGGTCAGCCGCCAGAAGTCGGCGAGCGGCGTGCCGCCGCGCACGTTCTGGGTGTGGGTGCGCGCGCCCACCTCGCGGTAGCCGTAGCCGGCGAAGGAGGCCGGCTGGCTGCGGGACCACCAGCTGTCCGTCCCCAGCGTGCCGCAGATCAGGTCGCTCCACGCCCCCATGACCTTGCGGTAGAGCGGGTGCGGCGAGCTGTCGATCGGGAACCAGCAGAAGGACTCGATGAGGACGAAGCCGCCCGGGCGCAGCCAGCCGAGGATGCGGCGCATCACGTCGTCGCGCTGCGGCAGGTGGCTGAGCACCAGCCGGGCGTGGACCAGGTCGAAGGAGTCCTCGGGGAAGGGGTCGGTGGTGACGTCGTGGCGCAGCGCCCGCAGCCGGGGGTGCTCGATCCGGTCGAGGAGGGCGGGGTCGATGTCGGTGGCGACGACCTCGCCCTCGCCCGCCTCCTGGCAGAGCCAGGAGGCGACCGAGCCCGATCCGGCGCCCACTTCGAGACAGCGGGCGCCGGGGGCTATCACCAGGTCGCGCAGCGTCTCCCGGCACAGCGGGTCAAACACCTCCGCGAGGAGCGCGAGCCGCTCCTCCTCGGCGGAGTCGAGCGTGAACAGCGTCTGGCCGTACTTCTCCACGGGAATCCTTTGTGAGAGGGATGTTCTCCGGGAGAAGATACGGGGGAATCGCCGGGGAATTGCCCGGGAATTCGGTTCTGGCAATTAGCTGCCGGTCCGGCCCCGTGAAAAGGGAAAAGGGTTCCGCGATGGCGTCGGGCTGCCGGGACGGGTGCGTCAGATTCCGGTGCGGGAGAGATCTCCCTCGGCGTACCGTTCGCCGGCGGGCGGGCTGATGAGGTCGAGCCGGCGGACGTGGTCGGCGGAGAGGACGACCGACGCGGCGGCGGCGTTCTCCGTCACGCGGGCGACGCGCTTCGTTCCCGGAATGGGGACGATGTCGTCGCCCTTCGCGAGGATCCAGGCCAGTGCCACCTGTGCCGGGGTCGCCTCGATCTCCGAGGCGACGGCCGCGACCTCGTCCGCGAACCTGAGATTTTCCTGGAAATTGCCGTCGCGGAAACGGGGGGTGGACAGCCGGAAATCCTTCTCGTCGAGGACCTCGCGGCTGCGGATCGCCCCGGTCAGGAAGCCCCGCCCGAGGGGTGAGTAGGCGACCACGCCGATGCCGAGTGCGCGCAGGGCGGGCAGCAGCGACTCGGCGGGCTCGCGGGTCCAGATCGAGTACTCGATCTGGAGGGCGGCGAGGGGGTGGACCGCGTGCGCGCGGCGCACCGTCTCCAGGCCGGCCTCGGAGAGCCCGAGGGCGCGGACCTTCCCCTCCGCCACCAGCTCCGCCATCGCCCCCACCGTGTCCTCGATGGGCGTGTCCGGGTCGACCCGGTGCTGGAACAGGAGGTCGATGTAGTCCGTCCCCAGGCGCCGCAGCGACCCCTCCACGGCGGCGCGCACGTTCTTCGGGGAGCTGTCGATGGTGTCGGGGCCCCCGCCGGCGTGCGAGACGAGCCCGAACTTGGTGGCGATGACGGCCTCGGAGCGGCGTCCCCGGACGGCTTCCCCGACGAGCTCCTCGTTGACGAACGGGCCGTAGATCTCGGCCGTGTCGATGAAGCCCATGCCCAGGTCGAGGGCCCGGCGCACGGTCCGCCGCGCCTCCGCGTCGTCGCTGCGCGCGCCGGTGTAGTAATCGGACATCGACATGGCTCCCAGACCGATCCGGGACGTTTCGAGAGTGCCGATCGAAACCTTCTGCACGGGAATCCTTCTCTCTCCTGCGGGCCGGTCGCGCGGCCGGACAGGGAGGGAATCTACTGCCCGCCCCGACCGCGTCAGGCCGGTGGCGGAGCCGCTGGCAGCTATCTGCCACGAAAGGAACCCGCCCGCCCGCGCGTTCGGTTGCCCGCGTGACATCAAGCGGCCACTCGCTTCCCGATTCCGAATCGCACTGTTCTAATTTTCCTGGCACGCCGATCCGGTCGGAGAAACTGGAGCACCCGATGCCGCAAGAGACCCTCGGTCCCATACCCATCAACGAGGCGTACGAGACCGAACAACTGACACGGCGCATGGGAATCGAGATCGTCACCTGTGAACCGGGGCTCGTGGTGGGCACCATGCCGGTGGCGAGGAATCGACAGCCCCTCGGCATTCTGCACGGCGGGGCGAACGCGGCCTTCGCGGAGACCCTGGGATCCGTCGCCGCCTTCCTCTACGCCGGACCCGGCGGGAACGCGGTCGGAATAGACCTGTCCTGTGTGCACCACCGGTGGGTCTCCTCGGGAATTCTCCGCGGAATCTGCACCCCGCTCGCCGAGCGGATGTCGATGGCCACCTACGAGATCAGCATCCGCGACGAACTGGACCACCGCGTCTGCACCGCCCGCCTCACCTGCGCCATCCGTCGCCGCAAGCCGCGACGGCCACGAGACCACCGGGCCGGCGGAGGAGCGGCACCGCGGACGGCCGGCGCCATCGGCCGCGCCACCCCGTGACCACGCTGTGAACGGAGCACCCATGAAAACGAGTTCAGCACCACCGAGAGCGGAGTCCATCGACGACCTCCTCGGGCCCGCCGGCGGACGGTTCTTCGGCCGGGGCTTCCGCCGGGTCGCCTACGACATCGGCGACGTCCTCCTGGCCCGTGGCCCCCAGGACACCGTGACGGCGCGCACGACCGTCGGCGTCCGCTACCCCGCCGACTGGTCGAAGAAGAAGGCCGGTTCGGACCTCCGCCCGCACTTCAGCACCGTCGACGGCCTCGTGGTCGCCGGCCAGCTGGCCGAAGCCTGCCTGGGCGGGCCCGGCGGCGACCTGCGGGACGCCTGGCTGCGCTCGGTCCGGCTCTCGGCCGGTTCCGCGCCCCAGGAGGACCTGGAGGGCCTGCGGGCCGAGGCCACCGTGCGGGGGACCGAGCCGGTCCCGCGGGCCCCCGGCAGGTCCGTGTCCCGGGTCGACTGCGCGATCGGCACCATGCGCGTCCGGGTGGAGGTCGAGCACTCCTCGGCGTGCTCCCTCGCCGACGAGCGGGCCGCGACGCCGCTCGACGCGCTCCTCGGCCCGGCGGACGGACGCTACTTCGGCACCGGATTCACCCGGCGCACCCAGCACGTCCGCCAGGTCGACGTCGACCCGGCGCTGCTGCGGGCGCGCTCCGCGCTCACGCTCACGCAGGACGACGCCGTCGTGCCCCGCGCGGGGCTCGAAGGCGCCTTCCAGCCGTCGGTCTCGATGGTCGACGCGTTCGTGACGGTGCTCCAGCTCGCCCAGATCATGCTGTACGACCTCGACGGCATGCGCCGCCAGGACAGCAACACGCTGTGGATGCGGCAGACCACCCTCACCGCCTCGCGCCCCGACCGCGGCGACACCGACCTCCCGGTCGAGGCCGCGCTGGCGGACGCCCAGCTGCACCGGATGCGCGGCGAGACGTGGCGGACCCTCGACATCACGGGCGAGCTGCCCGGTCTGAGGGTGCGCTCCTCGGTCGCCCACCGGCTCCCGGAAGGCCACGTCGCCCCATGACCCGTGCAGCAGTGATCGCCGGCGTGGGGGGCCACGTGCCCGCCCGCGTCGTGACCAACGACGACCTGGCCGAGCGGTTCGACACGTCGGACGCCTGGATCCGCAGCCGGACCGGCATCGCGCAGCGGCACGTGGTCGAGCCCGGTGTGACCACCAGCGACCTGGCGGCCGAGGCCGGCCGGCGGGCGCTGAAGAACGCCGGCGAGGACACGGCCGACCTCGTGATCGTCGCCACGACCAGCCCGGACCGCCCGTGCCCCGCCACCGCGCCCACCGTCGCCGCCAAGCTGGGCCTCGGCGAGGTGCCGGCCTACGACGTGGCCGCCGTCTGCTCCGGCTTCCTCTACGGGCTGCAGGCGGGCTCCGCGGCCGTGCTGGCCGGGTACGCCGAACGCGTCCTGGTCATCGGCGCCGAGTCGTTCAGCACCCTCCTCAGCCCGACCGACCGGACCACGTCCGTCATCTTCGGCGACGGCGCCGGCGCCGTGCTGCTGCGGCCCGGCCGGGCGGACGAGCCGGGGGCCGTGCACGACGTCCAGCTCGCCAGCGACGGCACCATGGCGGACCTCATCACGGTGCGCGGCGGCGGCGCCGAGGAGCGCGTCGGCGGCGGCGAACCACGCGAGGAGCACCGCTACTTCCAGATGGAGGGCAAGTCGGTCTTCCACGCGGCGGTGCGCCGCATGGCGCAGTCCTCCCGCACCACCCTGAGCCGCACCGGCTGGGACGTCGGGCAGGTCGACCGGCTCGTGGGCCACCAGGCGAACACCCGCATCCTGCACGCCGTCGCGGAGCAGCTCGGCATCGCGCCCGAGCGCTGCGTGATCAACATCGACCGGGTGGGCAACACCTCGGCGGCCTCCATCCCGCTCGCCCTGGCGCACGGGATGGCCGAGGGGGAGCTGCGTACCGGCGACCGCGTGCTGCTGACCGCCTTCGGCGGCGGCGCGACCTGGGGCTCCGCGACGGTGACCTGGCCCGACCTTCCGCCCACCTGACCCGCCCCCCACCCGACCGCAGGCTCCCCCCCACCCCACCCCCCACCGCACCCACACCTCCCACAGAGAAGAGGCACCCATGTCCGGCTCCGTCGCAACGATGATCATCGAAATCCTCACCGGCAAGTTCGACGTCCCCGCCGAGGACGCCACCCGGACGACCGTGCTGGAGGACGTCGAGGTGGACTCGCTCGCCCTGCTGGAGATCTCCCTCATCCTGGAGAAGCGCCTGGGCGTCTCCATAGAGGAGGGCGTGCTGAACTCGCGGCAGACCGTCGAGGAGGCCGCCGAGGTCGTCGCGCGCCTCGACGACACCGCGCCGGCCGCGGTCTGAGCACCGGTACCACCGTGCGCATCGTCCTGCTCCGGCACGGAGAGACCGACCGCAACACCGCCGACCTCTTCCAGGGGCAGGCCGACGTGCCGCTCAACGAGGCGGGGCGGCGCCAGGCGCGCCGGGTCGCCGGGACCCTGAGTCCCGGCGCCTGGTCGGCGGTCTACTCCTCCCCCCTGACCCGCGCCGCGGAGACGGCCTCGTACGCGGCGAGCCGTCTCGGGGTGCCGCACCACGGCGTCCACGGGCTGCGCGAGCGGCACCTCGGCGGCCTCGACGGCCGGGACCGGGCCGCCTTCGCGCGGGAGCACCCCCACACCCTGCGCAGGCTGCTCGACGACCTCGACTACGCCCCCGAGGGCGGCGAGACCGGACGCGCCGTGCTCTCCCGCGCGGCCCGCGCCCTCGGCGACATCGCACGGGCGGAGCGGGGGACCGGCGGAGCGGTGCTGGCCGTCACCCACGGCGGGGTCGTGAACCTGCTGGTGCTCGCCCTCACGGGCGGGGCGACCGGCGCCCGCCCGCTCGTCGCCACCTGCTCCGCGACCTGCCTCGACATCGAGTGGCCTCCGGACGGCGGGCCACGCGCCGTGCTCCGCGCCGCCGGCGTCCCCGCGCGCGACGGCGAGCCCGACGTCACCCCCGAGGCGGGGCCGGGCGGCCCCTCCGTCCCCCTCGACAGCCTCGTATCCGACCGACCCGACCACGAGAAAGCAACGCGACCATGAGCATCGAGATCACCGTCGTCTTCGACGTGGAACCCGACCGGTTCCAGGCCACCCAGGCCGCCTTCCGCGCGCTGTGCGAGGCCACCCGCACCGAGGAGGGAGCCCTCCGCTTCGACGCCCTGCTGTCGGCGGACCACCCGAACGCCGTCGTGCTGGTGGAGGAGTGGGCCGACCAGGACGCCATCGACCTGCACATGAAGCAGCCGTACGTGGCGGAGTTCCTCGCCGAGGTCGACGGCGCCTACACCGCCGCGCCGGCCGTGCACCGGCTGCGCCCCCTCGACGTCTGAGCCATGGACGACGAGACACGAGAGCAGCCGCGCGTCCTCATCGTGGGCGCCGGGCCGGTCGGCATGGTGCTCGCCTGCGAACTGCTGGCCCACGGCGTGCGGGTGGACATCATCTCCGAGCTGCGCCGCGAGAGTCCGCACTCCCGCGCCACCATCCTGTGGCCGCGCGTCCTGGAGCTCCTGGACCGGGTGGGCGTCGGGCGGAAGCTGGTCGACAGCGGCCACTACTTCGACCAGATGAACTACTACTCGCAGAAGAAGAGGATCGGCCTGGTCCGGTTCGACCGGCTGCGCGGGGTGACGTACCCCTTCGCCATCACCATCCCGCAGTGGCGCACCGAGCAGGTCCTGGAGAGCCACCTCGCCGAGCTGGGCGGCACCGTCGCCTACGACACCACCTTCGTCGGGGGCTCCCAGGACCGGGACGGGGTCCGCTGCGACCTGCGGCTCCCCGACGGCCGCCAGGAGTCCCGCACCTACGACTACGTCGTCGGCGCGGACGGCCACAAGAGCACCGTGCGCGAGGCGTTCGGCTTCGCGTTCGCCGGGCGCACCCTGCGCACCCGGCTCGCGATCACCGACGCCGAGATCCTCGGCGAGACCACCAGCAGCGAGGCGGCCTACTACCTGACCCGCGGCGGCAACATGGTGCTCGCCCCGCTGGGGGACGGGATCTTCCGCGTCGGCGCCAGCGTCCCCGACGGCTGGACGGGGGACCGGCCCGACCGGTCCTTCTTCGAGACGCTGCTGGCCGAGCGGGTCCCCGGGAACCGCCGGCTCGGCGAGATGAAGTTCAGCGGCGTCTTCACCGCGCACGTCCGGTCGGCCGGCCGCTACGCCAAGGGCCGCGTCTACCTCGTCGGCGACGCCGCCCACGCCATGAGCCCCTCGGGAGCCCAGGGCGTCAACACCGGCATCCAGGACGCGGTCAACCTCGGCTGGAAGCTGGCGGGCGTCCTGCGCGGCGACTACCCCGCCGACCTGCTCGCCACCTACGACACCGAACGGCGGCCCGCCGTCGACGCGGTGGCCGACCTGTCCACCCGCCTGGCCCGCATCGGCCTCTACTCCAGCCGCCGCCAGACCCTGGCCCGCGACCTCGCCTACCGCGTCGGAAGCGGCACCCGGGCGCTGGAGAAGCTGCTCGCCCCCCGCCTCGCCCAGATCGACACCCACTACGGCGCGCGGCAGCGCGGGAACGCGCTCGTCCCCGGCGAACGCGTCCCGCTGGGCTGGCTCGACGCGGGTGGCGTCCCGGTCCTGGCCGTCCACCGGTACACCGTGCTGCTCTGGCCGGGACTCCGGTACGGCCACGACGCCTGGGTCTCCCTGGTCGGCTCGCTGCGCGGCGAACTGTCCGCGGCCACCGTGCATGACCTCGGCGGACGCCCGACCGGTCCGCTGCTGCCCCGCCTTCCCCGGACGGCACACGCCCTGCTGGTGCGCCCCGACGGCCACCTCGCCACGGCCGTGCCCCTCGACGTCCACCGGCCCGCGCACACCGTCCGGGCCGTGGCCGAGGCGCTCGGCCGGCGCAGCATCGGCCCCGACGTCCCGGCCGCGCCGCGCACGGCCGTCCGCGCCGCGGCCGTCTGAACCGCTTCATCCCCTCCCCTCTCGAAGGAGCACCCCATGACCGACACCACCACCCCCCGCGTCGTCCTGACCGAGGTCGACGACATGACGCCCGAACAGCTCGCCGTCTACGAGAAGTTCCAGTCCAACCTCACCCGGGCCCTGCTGCTCACCAAGAACTCCGCCGCGGCGCACCTCGCCCTCGGCGGCACGTTCACCGTCGGCCTGCTCGGTCTGCTCGACCGCGAGGTCGTCGTCCTGCGCGTGGCCCACCTGCGCGACAGCGAGTTCGAGCGCTTCCTGCACTACCCGCTCGCGCGGAAGGCCGGCCTGGACGACCTGGAGATCAAGGCCATCGAGGAGGCCGACTACGCGCAGCTGCCGCCCGGGCGCGCGGCGCTCGTCCGGTACGTCAGCGAGTGCATGGAGGACCACAAGGCCAGCGCGGAGACCTTCTTCGCCCTGCGCGCGTTCTACTCCCAGAACGAGATCGCGGAGATCACCCACCTCGCGGGGCACAGCGCCATGACCGCGATGTACCTGGCCAGCCTCGACATCCCGATCGACGAGGGCATCGCCTCCTGGGGCCGGCTGACCGAGGTGCGGGACGCCGCCCGGACCGAGTCCGGCTGAGGGAGCGACGTGCAGTACGTACGGCTGGGCTCCTCCGGCCTGAAGGTGTCCCGGCTCGCCCTCGGGTGCATGAGCTACGGCGAGCCGGGGCTGGGCACCCATCCCTGGTCGCTGGGCGAGGACGAGAGCCTTCCCTACATCGCCCAGGCACTCGACCTCGGCATCACCTTCTTCGACACCGCGAACATCTACTCCCTGGGCACCAGCGAGGAGTTCCTCGGCCGCGCCCTGCGGAAGCTGACCCGCCGCGAGGACGTCGTCGTCGCGACCAAGGTGTACGAGAAGATGGACGACAACCCCCTCTCCGGCGGGCTGTCGAGGTCGGCGATCCACCGTGAACTGGACGCCAGTCTGCGGCGCCTGGGCACGGACTACATCGACCTCTACATCGTCCACCGCTGGGACTACGACACCCCGGTCGAGGAGACGATGGAGGCGCTGCACGACGTCGTCCGCGCCGGGAAGGTCCGCTACATCGGCGCCTCCTCCATGCACGCCTGGCAGCTGGCGAAGGCGCAGTACGTCGCCGACCTGCACGGCTGGACGCGGTTCGTGAGCATGCAGAACCACTACAACCTCCTCAACCGGGAGGAGGAGCGGGACATGCTCCCGTTCTGCCGCGAGGAGGGCGTGGGCGTGACGCCGTGGAGCCCGCTGGCCCGGGGCCGTCTCGCGCGGCCCTGGGACACGGAGTCACGGCGCACCGCGGGCGACCCGGTCCAGGACCGCTTCTACGGCCCCACGGAGCGGGCCGACCGGGAGGTCGCGGCCGCGGTCGCCGAGATCGCCGCCGAACGCGGCGTCCCCATGGCCCAGGTGGCCCTCGCCTGGATGCTGGGCAGGCCCGGCATCACCGCGCCCGTGGTGGGGGCGACCCGTCCGCACCACCTCGCGGACGCCGTGGCGGCCCTCGACCTGAGTCTGGACGCCGCCGAGACCGCACGGCTCGAAGGGCCGTACGTGCCGCACGCCGTCGTCGAATACGTCTGATCGTGGAACAGGTGGATGTGACATGGGAATAGCCGACTACGCCCTGGCGCGGCCGCGCGGCAGGCGCACCGTCGCCGAGGTGAGCCGGGCCTCGGGGTACACCCCCGAGAAGCTGGCACAGGTGCTGCCGTCGGGGACCTTCTCGGTCCTCGCCGACGACGAGACGCCCTGGGGCCTGGGGATCGACGCCGCGCGCGACCTCTTCCGGCGCACCCCGGTGCCGCTCGACGAGATCGGCCTGGTGATCTACGCGGGCGGCAGCGACTGGGGCGCCCCGTTCTGGTCGCCCGCCGCGAAGATCGCCGGAGAGCTCGGGATCGAGAACGCGCACTGCTTCGAGGTCTCCAACTTCTGCAACGCCGGCATGGTCGCGGTCAAGCTGGCCGACGAGCAGGTCCGCTCCGGTGCGCACCGGCACGCACTGGTGATCGTCTCCGACCGGCTGAGCCGGCTGGTGGACTACTCGACCGGGTACTTCGAGCTGTTCAACTTCGCCGACGGCGCCACCGCCGTCCTGCTCTCGGAGCGGGGCCGGTACGAGGTGCCGGCCGCCGCGCACCACACCGAGCCCCAGTGGGTCGACTCCTACTACGGGGTGCTCCGGGACGGCGACGTGAAGGTGGAGCGCGGGGACCGGCTCGACGGTCTGGGGGAGGCGTTCCTGGCGAACTTCACGGGCCTCACGCACCGGGTGCTCGCGGAGATCGGCGCGACCGTGGACGACGTCGCCCACTTCCTGGTGACGCACGGCAACCAGGACACCCAGCGCAAGTACCTCGCGGAGCTCGGGGTGCCGGAGAGCCGCAGCGTGTTCCAGTACCACCTGGACGGGCACCTCGGCGGCTCCGACCCCTTCCAGGCCCTCCGGGAGCTGGAGGACGGCGACCGCGTGCACAGCGGTGACCTGGTGATCGTGGCGACCGGGGGCTCCGGCTTCACCTGGGGCGTCACGGCCCTGCGCCACGTGTGACGCGTCCGCGAGGACGAGGGGCCCGGCCGGTTTCCACCGGCCGGGCCCCTCGCGTCGGGCGGCGTCGTGTTCAGCCGGCGTGGGACTCCAGGTCCACCCGCAGCAGCCGGAGCGAGGCCTCGTGGGGGGAGTCGGGTTCCGCGTGGTAGAACTTCAGGATGTTGCCGTCCGGGAGTTGCGCGGACTGGTACATCAACTCCAGCTCACCGACCACGGGGTGGTCGAAGAGCTTGGTGCCCTCCACGCAGTTGGCCACGTCCTGGCGGCACCACAGTGCGCCGAACTCGGCGCTGTGAATGGTCAGTTCGCCGATGAGGCCGGCCAGCTCGGGGTCGTGGCGGTGGCTTCCGGAGATGAAGCGCAGATAGGCGACGTTCGCCTCCGACTCCGTCCGCCAGTCGGCGTACAGCGACCGCACCTCGTCGTCCAGGAAGTTCATCTTGATGATGTTGGGGCGCCGGACCGGGTCGTCGACGAGGTCGAAGTCGAGGTGCGGCGCGAAGAGCGAGTGGAACAGCGGGTTCCAGCCGACCAGGTCGCAGCGGTAGTTCAGCACCGCCGCGGCGACGGAGTCGAGCGTCTCCAGGAGCATCCGGGTGGGGGCGGCGAGCTGCCCGTCCCGGGGCTTGTTCCGCCCGGGCTGTTCCGGCGAGCCGATCTTCAGCAGGTAGTCCTGCTCGTCGCTGTTCAGCTCCAGGGCGCGGGCGATGGAGAGCAGGACCTGGGGCGAGGCGTGCGCGGTGTGCGACTGCTCCAGCCTCGTGTAGTAGGTCTGGCTGACCCCGGCGAGGGTCGCCACCTCCTCGCGGCGCAGGCCCGGGACCCGGCGCGCGCCGCCCGAGCGGAGTCCTCTCTGCTCGGGCCGGACGCGCTCACGCATCTGCCGAAGGTAACTGCCGAGGTCCGCGTTCATGATCTGGTCCACCTCTCTCATTATGAAGAGCACCGGCGCGATGGCAATCGGCACCGGGGCACATGGCAGCAAGCGGCCGGTGAGCGGAGATCCGCTCACCGGCCGCGGACGACGACCGCGCGGGGGTGTCAGACGGTCGTCGTCGTCCTGGGGGAGCGGGCGCGCAGCACGAGCCACAGCACGAGGCCGACCACGACCTGTGCGGTGCCGGTCACACCGATCGCGGTGTGGATGCCCGAGAGCTCCTCGGCGGGCGACACGGCGCCCTGCCCGATGACGCCGGCGAAGACGGCGCTGACCAGCGGGATGCCGATGGCGATGCCGACCTGCTGGCTCTGCGTGGCCATGCCCGTGGCCATGCCCTGCGCGTCGGCGTCGGCCGAGGAGGTGGCGATGACCATGAAGCAGAGTGCGGCGAGCATCGAGAAGAAGGCGTTGACGAACTGGGTGGCGATGAGCGGGACCAGCCAGGCGGAGTCGGCCGACGCCCACACGCCGAACAGCATGAACGCTCCCTGGAAGAAGAGCGAGATCCCGAGCAGCGAGTGCGGCGGCACCTTCTGCAGGATGCGCGGGCCCACGACACCGGCGATGATCTGTCCGACGCCGATGCCCAGGAGCACGAGTCCCGCCGTCATGGACGACAGGCCGAGGACGTTCTGCACGTAGAGACCGGTGAAGAAGATCAGCGCGGTCTCGCCGCCGAAGATGAAGAGCGCGGCCAGATTCCCCCAGGCCATCTCCGGCGTCTTGAGGATCTTCACCGGCACCAGGGCGTCGGCGGTACGGCTCTCCACCATCCAGAAGGCGCCGAGCAGGACGGCCGCGAGGGCCAGGCAGCCGCCGGCGACGGCGTCCAGTCCCTCCTCGCCGACGCGGGTGACGCCGTAGACGCCGGCGAACATGCCGAGGGTGATCAGCACCGCCCCGGGCACGTCGATCCGGCTGCGCCGTTCGGCCCGGCTCTCCTCGACGACCAGGGGCACCACGACGAGGGCGGCGAGGGCCACGGGGATGTTGATGAAGAAGGCCCAGCGCCAGGAGAGGGCGTCGGTCAGCACGCCGCCCAGGATGGCGCCGACGCTGAACCCGCCGCTCATCATGATGCTGTTGAGCCCCAGCGCGCGGGCGCGCAGCGACGGCTCGGTGAAGGCGGTGGTGAGCAGGGCCAGGGCGGCCGGGGTGACGGCCGCGGTGGCCAGGCCCTGCAGGGTGCGGGCCACCAGCAGCATCGCCGGGCTGCCGGCGACGCCGCCGAGCAGCGAGGAGACGGCCAGGACGACCATGCCGCCCATGAAAATGCGCCGCCGGCCCACGAAGTCGCCGACCCGGCCGAAGACGAGGGTGCAGCCCGCGGCGCACAGCGCGAACATCGTCGTGATCCATTGCAGGCTCCCCGTGGAGAAGCCGAGGGAGACCCCGACCTCCGGGAGAGCCACGTTCAGTACGGAGAAGTCGGCGGCCATCATGAACTGGGACGCCAGGAGGACGACGAGGGCCGCCGTCTGGCGGCCGCTCATCCGCACGGCTCCCGATGCCGCGACGTTCGTCTGCGCGGTTTCAACGCTAGTCATGGCTCCACCCTGATCGGAGCCGGGAGGACCAGCCAGCCCTTGCCTGAGGCCACCACGGCCGAGGGTGGTACTGCCAGTGACACCCTCGCCGGGGCCCTCCCCGGCGGGCTTCCTCGGTCCCCGGCGGGCCTCCTCAGCCCTCGGTGGGCCTCCTCAGCCCCCGGTGGGGGCCGGGCCGAGTCCCGGGGCGCCCCAGAGCGGGAACCAGCGCTCCAGGTCCGGTTCCGTCGCGAGCTCGCCCTTCAGCAGCCCCCGCACCTGGAGTTCCAGGGTGGTGTCGCGCGCCTGGGCGCGGTCCGCGCGCGGGGCGAACGGATAGAAGGTGCCGCGCTTGCAGAGGTAGACGAGGGCGAGGTCGCGCGCCCGCTCCCGGCCGGGCTCCGGGGAGTTCCCGGGCGCGCGGAAGGCGGTGAGGGAACAGAGCAGGTTCGCGCCGAACCCGGCCTCCTCCAGGAGCGTGTGGACCGCGTGCAGGTCGTTGACCAGCGTGATCAGGTCATCGGCGGGCCGCCGGACGGTCAGCCAGGTGTAGCCGTACGCGTCCGGGGCGTAGGCCACGGGAGGGGCCCCCGGGGCCGCGTCCGCGTCGCCGTCCGGTCCCTCCTCCGGTTCCGCCCCCGCCGCCACGTCGAGCAGGTCGCGTACGTCCTCCTTGAGGCGGGTGAACGAGCCGCCCTCCACCGCCGCGAAGCAGACCGACGCCGTGCCGGTCGGTGCGAAGCCGGTCCCCGCCCGGAGGGTGAGCGCGGCCGCCGGGAGGCCGAAGAGGCGGTCCAGGTCGGGCCGTACCGGCCGGCCGCGCCCCAGGATGCTGTCGAGGAGCCCCACGCCGTCACACCTCGCCGAGCCCGGCCGAGATCCGCGCGAGCTGGTCGAGCCGCTGCTCCAGGGTGGGGTGGGTGGAGAGCAGCCGTCCCAGGCTCTCCTTGGAGGAGAAGGCGGGCGCGAACCAGAAGGCGTTGTACGGCTCCGCCTTGCGCAGGTCCTTCGTCGGGATGCGCGCCATCTCGCCGCTCACCTTGGTGAGGGCGGAGGCCAGGGCCGACGGCCGGCCGGTGAGGAGCGCGGCGGCCCGGTCGGCGGCCAGCTCGCGGTAGCGGGACAGGACCCGGGTGAGAAGGAAGCTGACGACGTAGACGGCGGCGCTGACGACGGGGACGAGGATCACCGCGGCGCCCATGGTGGCGTCCCTGCTGCGTCCGAGGCCGCTGTAGAGCACGACCCGGGTCATCATCCCGGCGAGGACGCCGAGGAAGGACGCGACGGTCATGACGGCGACGTCCCGGTGCGCCACGTGCGACATCTCGTGCGCGAGGACGCCTTCCAGTTCCTCCGGCTCCAGCCGGCGGAGCAGGCCGGTGGTGACGCAGACGAGCGCCGTCTTCTCGCCGCGGCCGGTGGCGAAGGCGTTCGGCACGTCGCTGTCGGCGATCGCGACCTTCGGCTTCGGCATGTCGGCCAGGGCGCAGATGCGGTCCACGGTGCCGTGCAGCTCGGGAGCCTGCGCGCGGGTGACCTCGCGCGCGCCCATCCCGAGGGCGGCGATCCGGTCGCTGAACCAGAACTGTCCGACGAACAGCGCGCCCGTGACCAGCAGGACGACGGGCCAGGCGCCGCGCAGCAGCACCAGCAGGACGCCGACGAAGACCACGTACAGCAGTCCGATGAGGAACATCGTCGTCGCCATGCGGGCGTCGAGCCCCCGGTCCGGGGCGTAGCGCGAGCGGGACGAGGTGGGCATGCCCGCACCCCCTTCCACGCCTGGGCGGGACCGGCTTCCCGCTCCTCCTGCCAGTGTGCGCCCCCGGACGCCGGAACGGGCGGCCCACCGCCGACGCCGACACCGCCGGTGACCCGCCGCCCCGGCCCGCCCGTCCTCGTGCGTTCGCGAACCGTACGGGCCCGTGCGGGCCTGGGGGCCGGCACCCCTTCGGGGCCGGACCCGGGGGGATCGACAGGGCGGGGGTTGCGGAAGAACTCGAAGATCCGTTGCAAAATTTGCACATGCGTGAGCGTTCCGGTGAAGGGAACGCTGTCGGCCTGGTCGACACCTTCGGATCCGGGGCGGGTGTGAACGGGTGGGCCGCTTCCGGGCCCCGAGGTGGTGGGAGGGGGTGTCGACCGATGACGGGCCCGATTGTCGAGCAATTACGAAATGAGCGCGATATCTTGCGTTCACTTGTTGGGGGTGGTTGAGTGTGCCGCGCCCCACAACGCAGACGCCGACCGATGGTGGGGCCACCTCCACGTTCCTGCCCGAAGGGGACCACCCGATGAGAAGTGCCAGGTTCCGTCGTACCCGCCGCGCCAGCGCGGTCACCCTCGTCTCCGCCATGACGCTGACCGCGCTCGCCGCCTGCGGCACGAGCAGCAGCAGCGACGACGACGGTGGCGGTACTTCGCAGGCGACCGGCCCGGCCGACGCCTCCGCCCCGCTGGACCCGAAGACCAAGGTGTCGATCACGATCGACTGCATGCCCCCGGCGGCGAAGGCGGCGGAGCTCAAGGAGTGGAAGGAGGACGTCGCCGCCTTCAACAAGACCTACCCGAACGTCACGATCGAGGGCCGGTCGACCCCCGGGCAGTGTCTGGAGCCGCCGCGCTTCACCGCGATGCTCAAGGCGAAGTCGCAGCCGGACGTCTTCTACACCTACTTCACCGACCTGCCGCAGGTCCTCTCCGAGGACGGCGCCGAGGACATCTCGGCGTACGTCAACGACAAGACGGTCCCCGGGCTGAAGGACATCGACCCGAACGTCCTCGGCACCCTCAAGAAGGACGGCAAGCTCTACGGGCTGCCCACCAGCAACTACACCATGGGCCTGCTGGTCAACCGCAAGCTCTTCAAGGACGCGGGCCTGAACCCCGACGCCCCGCCGCGCACCTGGGACGAGGTCCGGGCCGCCGCGAAGAAGATCGCGGGCCTCGGCAACGGCGTCGCCGGCTTCGGCGAGTACAGCGCGGGCAACACCGGCGGCTGGCACTTCACGGCGCAGATGTACAGCCTCGGCGGCGACGTGGTGGACGCGAGCGGCAAGAAGGCCGCCTTCAACAGCGACCTCGGCAAGCAGCTCGCCAAGAACCTCCACGCGATGCGCTGGGAGGACGACAGCATGGGCAAGACCCAGCTCCTCCAGTGGGGCGACCTGCAGAAGCAGATAGCCACCGACAAGCTCGGCATGTTCCTCGCCGCCCCCGACGACATCACGTACATGGTCCAGCAGCTGGGCGCCAAGTACGACAACTTCGGCATGGGCCCGATCCCCGGCGGCAAGAACACCCTCGCCGGCGGCAACGGCTACATGATCAAGAAGGGGATCTCCCCGGACAAGGTCAAGGCCGGCATCGCCTGGCTGAACTTCAAGTTCACCACCGTCGGCAAGGGCCAGTTCGACTGGGCCCGCACCAAGTCCGACGACCTCCCCGTCGGCCTTCCGCAGCCCAACTTCTGGCTTAACGAAGCGAAGGCGACGGACGACGCCGCCCGGACGGCCAACGCCACCATGCCGGTCGCCAACTTCAAGGCGTTCATGGACAACCCGGTCGCCGGCAAGGCGGAGCCGCCGAAGGCCCAGGAGATCTACAAGGTCCTGGACAACGTGATGTCCGGCATCCTCACCAACAAGGACGCCGACGTCGACAAGCTCCTCTCGACCGCCGAGTCCCAGGTCAACCAGGTCCTGGCCAACCAGTGACGGAACCGGGGGGGGGGGGGGGGGGGGGGGGGGGGGGGGGGGGGGGGGGGGGGGGGGGGGGGGGGGGGGGGGGGAGGGGGGGAGGGGAGGGGGGGCGGGGGCGC